>JAQCTH010000006.1:0-12671 GCA_027686065.1 Clostridiaceae bacterium AF10-41 | reverse complement strand
CTCTTGGCATAGTAGTTCTCCGAGCCTAGTACTTTTTTTCGTAGCTATTTAGCTTATGAAACATATCTATTTATCGTAGCCTTTATATTCGTAATTTAAATCTATTGAATAAAAAGAATAAATAGAAATAATAATAACAATGAAAACTAATATAAATAATGGGCTAAATATAGAAAAGCAAAGCAAAATACTATATAATAGTTAATAGGTTTTTATAAAAGATAAAAAAGATAGAAGAGATAAAAAGGAGGATTTTTTTATGGCAAAGGGAGGATTTCCAGGCGGATTTGGCGGAGGAAATATGAACAACCTAATGAAGCAAGCACAAAAACTTCAAAAGGATATGGAGCAAATGCAAAAAGACCTTGAAACTAAGGAATTTGAAGTTTCAGTTGGTGGTGGAGCTGTAATTGTAAAAGCAAATGGTAAAAAAGAAGTAGTTTCAATTAATATAAAACCAGAAGTAGTTGATGCAGATGATGTTGAGATGCTAGAAGATCTAATTTTAAGTGCAGTAAATGAAGCACTAAGAAAAGCAGAAGAAGAAAGTGCAAATAAAATGGGAAAATTAACTGGTGGAATGAACATACCAGGATTGTTTTAACAATTAATGGCTTATAATTATTTGTAGTGATTGATAATTAATAAGGAAAAGTTAGCAATTAATTTATAAATAAAGTTATGGGATAAAGGGCGAAGTTATTTCGCCTTTTTATATATTCAAATGATGGAAAGGATGATTTTATGGATTTTTATCCTGTCGCAATAGAAAAGTTAATTGAAGAGTTTGCCAAATTACCTAGTATTGGACAAAAAACAGCTCAAAGATTAGCATTATATGTTTTAAATCTTCCAGAAGATGAAGTAAGAGAATTTTCAGAAGCATTAGTAAAGGCTAGAGGAACTATAAGATATTGTTCAATATGCGGTAACTTTACAGATAAAGATCCTTGTGCAATATGCTCAAATCCTAATAGAGAAAAGGATATAATTTGTGTTGTAGAGCAGCCTAAAGATATAATGACAATGGAAAAAGTTAAAGAGTATAATGGCTCGTATCATGTATTGCACGGAAATTTATCCCCTATGCAAGGAAGAGGACCACAGGATATAAGAATAAGAGAGCTAGTTGCAAGAATGAGTGCAGACATTAAAGAAGTTATAATAGCTACGAATCCTAATATTGAAGGAGAAGCTACAGCTATGTATATATCAAGAATATTGAAGCCTCTAGATATAAAAGTAACTAGAATCGCATCAGGAATACCTGTAGGTGGAGATTTAGAGTATGCAGATGAAGTAACATTGTCAAAGGCTCTTGAAGGAAGAAAAGAAATATAAGAAATATAAGAAATATAATTGAAATATCTTACTATAATAAATTTTTTAGAAAAGAATATAGAATTCATACACAGGTTTCGATTTTATAATGATAGAAGTGGAAAGAGGAGTTCGATAAGAACAAATCTTTCCACTTATTTTTTATTAATGGCTTGTTCCACAATAGAAAAATAATACTAACTAAATATTATACATTCTTGATGTTGTTTTTCAAGTAAATTTATTTGATGTTCTATCCAATTAATAATCTCATTTTTATCTTTATTCATAGGAGCAATATGATCTAGTACTTCATTAAAATATACTTCAAAGGCTTTGACAAGCATAGGCTCTTTAATAGACATTCGAACTATTGGTATATCATTTGAATACTCATAAGTTTCCATAATTACAGCGTTTCTTTCTTTAAGCATACAGTAGACTATAAAATCTGATATATTGGAGTTTTGAGAAATAAATACAATGTTATAATTATCATATTTCTTAAGTAAATAAACCATATTTTTCAAAATATTAATGACATCTCTAAGATCCAAATTAATCAGTGATATCTTATTATGTGAATAAAGATAAAGTTTCCTGTATTTAATTAGGTTATTAATACAATCAATATGGCAAATATCCGTATATTTATAGTTATATATGTTTGATAAAAAGGATTTTAATCGTCTTTTATAAAATTCTAAAGAGATATTTATCTCATCTTTTTCAATATCCTCCATATGAAGAAGTTTCTTATATAAGTTTTCTGGAAACATTAAAATACTAAAATCTCTTTTGTAGAGGATTCTATTACCTATTATATCCTCCTGTTCACTTAGGAAATTAGAATAATCGATGGCATTATCATTCTTGTAATATTTTACAAGAGTGTTAGTATGATTTCTAATTATTATGTCAACCTTGTTTTTTAATATATCAATAGCAACTTTGTTTCTAAAATAAAAAGCAGCATCTATTTCCGAATAGGTATTATTTGATAATCCTAATAATGCTCCAATCTGCGGAATAACAATAAATTCTTGATATGTAGGAAATAGATCATATTTTTTAAAATAATATGGATGAAATTTAGTTGTATAAATAAATGATTGAGCAAAATCAATAAATTTAATTATAGTATTGACGTTATTATCTAATTTCAATAAAAATATTATATTCCAACCAGTATTCATGGCTTTAAGCATGGCATTTCTAAAAGTAATCAAGTCATTTTGATGGTTTGAGACAAACATATTATTATTAAATGAAATATATATTACGCCATTATTACATTTATGTTTGGAAGCATCTTCTAATAAAGAAATACTTGTAGCTAATACATTTTTATATCCAATAACTATTTTGTCTTCACTTGATAGGCTTATTGAAAAATTGGAATCTTGTGTATTTAATATATTGGAATTAAGATTACTATCATTACTTTGGTTAAAATGATTTTGATGGATTCCAATTGATTTCAAAAAATTTTATTGTTCATTAAATCAGCCTTATTTTCTTTAATCATATTTTTTCTACACTCTATAGAATAACCTTGTGATTGAAATAAAATTTTCTTTATCTTTTCTTTAGTACTAATCTCTATCTCACTATCTCCGCACACATTCAAATAAAATGAATCTAAATATTGTAATTGAAAAGAATTTAGAACACAGCTTGAAAGGTATTCTGAAATTTTTTCAATATAATCTGTATTATATGCAGGTGTTCTTTTTTCATTAACCCATCGGTTGACAAGAGAACTATCCACATTTATGATTTTTGAAAGTTTAACAATACTGATATCTAAAACAGAAAGCAGATAACGAAGACATTCACCGAATTTCATATTTTCTGGCATAACGTTTATTCCTCCAAAGTTAATATAATAATTATAAGTATATATATATGAGTTAAATAGAATTATGGTATAAAATGTCATAGCCTTGGCTATGACATTTTATATAAAAATAGCTCAGAAAATAAATTTTGTTATATGATAGTAAATAAATATAATTATACAACAATCAACTTAATCCGACACTTATCGAGACCATTTTTAACAATGAAATTTATATATATAGGAGAAATCAAAATAGGAGGATACATATGAAATTTAAAAGTATTAGAGTTAAGTTGTCTGTAATTTTTGGAGTATTAATATTATTTATATGTTCAAGTCTTGGTACTATAGGATATTTACTTTCAAAAGAAGCTATGACAGGCAGCATAAATGAATTACTACCTAATTTAGCTAAAGAAGACTCGAGGGTTGTACAAGGAAGAATTGATAGTCAGCTTAATGCCCTAGAAGTATTAGCTGAAAGTGATTTTATTAAAAGTGATAAATTAAATATGAATGAAAAGTTAGAAATATTAAAAAGTGAATCACAAAGAGCTAATCATCTATGGATGACTATTATTGATGTGGATGGAAATGCAATTACAACAAATGGTGGAACCGCAAAAGTTACAGATTTAGATTATTTTCAAAAAGCAAAATCTGGAAAGAGAGCAGTTTCAGATCCCTTTAAGAGTAAAATTACCAATGATTTAGTAGTTGCTTATGCAGTTCCAATTAAAGATGAAGATAAGGTAAAGGGAGTTCTGGTTTCTATACGTGAAGGAAATGAATTAAGTGAACTTATAAGTGATATACAATTTTTGAGTAATGGAGAAGCGAATATTCTTAACGGGAGTGGTATAATTATTGCACATAAGGATAAAGACCTTGTTACAAATAGTTATAATGCTTTTGATGAAGTTAAAAAAGATTCTTCTCTTACATCGCTTGTAGAATTACAAAAGAAAATGATTGAAGGAAAAGAAGGTGTTGGTGAATATACTTTCAATGGTATAACTAAATACATGGGTTATGCTCCTATAGAAGGAACTGACTGGTCATTAAGTATAACCGCTTCCAAGTCAGAAGTAATGTCGAAAGTATATGAGCTTTTAAAAGCAATTTTAATTATATCAATAATCATTCTAGGAGTAGGGATAGTAATTACATATTTTATATCATTAAGTATATCAAAACCAATAAAAACAGCATCAGATTACCTTAAGGTTTTAGCCACAGGAGATTTCACACATGAAGTTCCTATAAATCTTCTTAATGCAAAGGATGAAACAGGTGTACTTGCAAATTCAATTAATACCATGCAGGGATCAATAAGAAATATTATAAAGGAAGTATTTGATGAATCTTCAACTGTAAGTTATATGCTTAATAATGTAAATATTAATATGGAACAGCTTAACAGGGGAATAGAGGAGATTTCAGCTATAACAGAAGAAATGGCGGCAGGAACAGAACAGACAGCATCTTCTACGGAAGAAATGAGTGCTACATCCACAGAGATCGAGAGAGTAGTAGAAAATATTGCTTCTAAAGCACAAGAAGGTGCTATAGTTGTGAACAATGTAAGCAATATGGCTAAAGAAATGAAACAAAATGCAATAATATCAAAAGAAAATGCTATTGAGATTTATGGAAGTACAAAAAATAGCTTGCAGGAAGCTATAGAGCAATCAAAATCGGTGAGTCAAATTAATGAATTAGCGGAAGGAATATTAGCAATAACTTCACAAACTAATTTACTTTCTTTAAATGCAGCTATTGAAGCCGCTAGAGCAGGGGAGGCAGGTAAAGGTTTTGCAGTTGTAGCTGATGAAATTAGAAAGTTAGCAGAGGACTCAAAAAATATGGTTACAAGAATACAAGAAGTGACTAATATAATATTGGAAGCTGTTAATAATCTTTCACTTAATTCAGGTAAGATATTAGAGTTTATTGATAAAAAGGTATTAAGTGATTATGATATACTTGTGGAATCTAGTGAGAAATATAGCCAAAATTCATTTAGCATAGACAATATGGTTACAGAGTTTAGTGCGACATCAGAGGAACTTTTGGCATCAGTACAAAATATGGTGAAAGCTATAGAAGAGATAGCAAGTTTTGCAAATGAAGGAGCTCAAGGATCCTCAAATATAGTACAGGAGTCAGAGGATATATTAAATAAGTCAAACGAAGTTATTAATTTATCTGAATCAGCTCAGGAAAAGTCAAATATTCTTATAAAAGTAGTCTCACAGTTTAAGATCTAAGGGGATGAAAAATTCATGTTGAATTTAATTTAGTTGTATACAGTATATTTAAAAGTATGAAGAAGAATATAATTCTTAAAAGATTATTGTGATAAATAATCTAACTATGAATTAAATGAAAAAAGTTAAAAAAGCCTAATATCACTATAGTTGATATATAGGCTTTTTTGTTTAAGGTATCTATTCATAACGTAATTTCATGTTATAAATCATAAAAGTAGTATATAATGTAGATTTCATAATTAGTAGAATGAGTATAAAAATGTTAATATAAGGAATATTAAGGATACACTGTATTGAAAGAACTAATATTTTGTTGTAATATGATTAAAGATATTACTTTAGTTTAGTTGATATTTAAGATCATTGAGTTAATGACTTTTATCTAAAAAATTCAAAAGATAAAGTTTTATACGAAAAATTATATAAAAATATAATTGAAAGGTGACTATATGAGTAACTTATTGAAATTTTTATTTAGTAGAATGATTATTGTTGGGGTACTTATTCTACTACAATTAGGAATACTTACTTTTGCTATATGGAAAGTTACTGAGGAATTTGTTTATTTATATGCTGCCTTTTCAGTAGTAAGTATAATAGCAGCTGTATATATTTTTAGTACCAATGATAATCCATCTTATAAGCTTGCTTGGATTGTTCCTGTTTTGTTAGTTCCTGTATTTGGAGGCTTATTCTATTTATTGTTTGGTTTGAAAAAGACTACTAAGAAATTTAAATTAAAAATGTTGAACATACATAATGAAACCTCTTCATTATTAACGCAAGATGAACATATTTTAGATGAAATTCAAAGGGAAGATAAATCTATAGCGAATCAAATAAGGTATTTAAATGAATATGCAGCAAGTCCAATATATAAAAATACAATTACTAAGTATTTGTCCCCTGGAGAAGAATTTTTTGAAGAACTTAAAAAAGAATTAAAGAAGGCAAAAAAATATATATTTTTAGAATATTTTATAATTCAAGAAGGGCTAATGTGGGATAGTATATTAGAAATATTAGAAGAAAAAATAAAGGAAGGCGTAGATGTAAGATTAATATATGATGATATGGGATGTCTTAGAACACTTCCATACAAATATGATGAAAAGCTAAAGAAGAAGGGAATTAGGTGTTTAGTCTTTAATCCATTTGTACCATTTCTATCAGTAATAATGAACAATAGAGATCATAGAAAAATTGCAGTAATAGATGGTCATATTGCTTTCACTGGCGGAATAAATTTAGCTGACGAATATATAAATGAAATAAATAGATTTGGTCATTGGAAAGATTCTGCACTTATAATAAAAGGAGAAGCTGTTTGGAATTTGACTATGATGTTTCTTCAGTCTTGGCAATTTAATTGTGGAGAAAAAGATGATTATGAAAAATATAAACCTTATGTAAATTATAAAGGGATATTTGAAACTGATGGATATGTTCAACCTTATGGAGATAGCCCTTTAGATGATGAGACTGTAGGGGAAAATGTATATTTGAATATAATAAATAAGGCAAAGGATTATGTATATATAACAACTCCTTACTTGATAGTTGATAATGAATTAGTAACAGCATTAACTTTAGCTGCTAAAAATGGAGTAGAAGTTATAATAATTACACCACATAAGGAAGACAAGTGGTATGTACATATGGTTACGAGGGCTTACTATGCTCAACTTATAGATGCTGGTGTAAAAATATATGAGTACACGCCAGGATTTATACATTCAAAAACCTTTGTATCTGATGATGAAATTGGAGTTATAGGAACTATAAATATGGATTATAGGAGTCTTTATTTACACTTTGAGTGTGGAGTATTACTTTACAAAACAAAATCACTCGTAGAAATTAAAGAAGATTTTATGAAAACATTAGAATCTTGTAGGTTAATAACAATAGAAGATTGTCATAAGGTAAAGTGGTCTAATAAATTTATAACAGCTTTACTAAGAGTATTCGCTCCTCTTATGTAATAAAAAGATTATTCCTCTGAATATTTTTGTTAAATTATGGGAATTAATTTAATATAGGATATTTGGGAGGGGTCAAAGTGAATAAGAAAGCAATTTTTAATTTATTAATGCAAAATGTAGAAAAAAGTAAGTCAGAATATAGTGAGGAAGATTTAGAGTTATTAAGTGCTATTAAAGAAACTGTAATAGAAATGGAAGTAGCAAGATCATTATTTAATTCTGTAAGTGATCCTCAACTAATTGAACTTGCGATTCATGCAGAAGATGTAGCAAAGACTAGATATAATTATTTAATAACTATGGCAAAACAAAGAGATTTAAAAAAAGTAGATTAATATTTTAATAATATTATTAACTAATGCATAATATTAAATGGAGGGGATTTATATGGATTTAAATATGATATTATATGGATTAATAGGATTAGTGTTATTGTATCTATTAATAAAATTTTTAAAGTGGCCATTAAAAATTTTATTAAATGGAATTATAGGTATAGTTTTATTATACTTTACAAATATTGTAGGTTCTTATTTTGGTTTTTCAATAGGGATAAATGCTATAACAGCATTAATTGCGGGATTCTTAGGGATACCTGGAGTTATATTCCTTGTAATATTTCAATTATTTCTATAAAATAAAAAGAGATTCAGGAATTACTTGAATCTCTTTTATTTTAATGAGAGAGGGAACAATAGAGTTCCCAAAAGTTTATATAGATGGGAGTTAAAAGTTTTTCAGTCTACTAATGAGTGAAAAGCCTCTTATGAGATTAGTATATGGTGATAATAAAAATAGGTTACTAATACTTTGATTTAAACTGTGAATATAAAGGCTACAATAAAATAAAAGTATAATAAAGTTGGGGGGTGTATCTATGCCAGTAGGAAATGGAGTAAATTGTAAGTATTGCCCTGAGTATAAAAAAAGCTGTGATGGTAATGATAAAACATGTCTATGTTATAAATGTCCAAGGCATTTAGGACAATGTATATGTGTAAAGTATTGTAGAGAGACAGAGTCTATATTAATCTTTGACAAGTAATATAAGTAGTAGATGTAAAGGAGGAAATTAGATGAAGGAAAAAGGAAAAAAATTTATAAGTGAATTTAAAGATTTTGCAATGAAGGGAAATGTACTAGATTTAGCAGTGGGAGTTATTATAGGGGGAGCTTTTAATAAAATAGTTTCGTCATTAGTTAAAGATATAATAATGCCTCCAATTGGACTTATAACAGGAGGAGTTAACTTTCAAGACCTTACATATACTTTAAAAGAGGAAGTACCAGGTGTCAGTGATGCTATAGTAATAGCATATGGATTATTTATACAAAATATAGTTGACTTTATAATTATTGCTTTATCTGTATTTATATTTATTAAGATTATAAATAAATTAAATAAAAAGAAGCAGGAAGAGTCAAAACCTCAGGAAGATAAAAAGACGAAGGAAGAAGAATTATTAACAGAAATAAGAGATATTTTAAAAGGTAATAAACAATAGCGAGATAATTAAAAATTAATAAATAAGTAAGAAAGTCCATCTACTGAAGCTTGTCTGAAGGGGATGGACTTTAATTTTTCATTAACTATCAAATATCAGTTTAAATAAGTTGATTTGTAATTTATTAAATTAGTGTTCAAATAAACCATAATTACATAATATGATAAAAAGTTAGTAAATTATTAACAAAGTAGTTGTTAATAATTCGAAAAAGTAGTAAAATTATCAATAATAAAATTAAGCAATAAATAAAAATATAATGGGGGAGAGTCATAATGCATAAAAAGCTATTTATTCCTGGACCAGTAGAAGTTAAACCAGATGTTTTAGAACAAATGGCAAGACCTATGATTGGCCATAGAAGCAAAGAAGCTTCTGAGCTTCAAAGAAGAATAAGCAATAATTTAAGAAAGATTTTTTTCACAGAAAGTGAAATATTACTTTCAACTACATCAGGTAGTGGACTTATGGAAGGAGCTATAAGATGCTGTACAGCAAAGAAAGCCGCTGTATTTTCCGTTGGGGCATTCGGAAAGAGATGGTATGAAATGGCGACTTCGAATAATGTTGCTGCAGACTTATTTGAAGTAGAAATGGGAAAAGCTGTTACACCTGAAATGGTTGATGAAGCATTGAAAACTGGTAATTATGATTTGGTAGCAGTAACTCACAATGAGACATCTACAGGAGTTATGAATCCAGTGGATAAGATAGGAGAAGTTGTAAAGAAATATCCTGATGTTATTTTTATAGTAGATACAGTGAGTTCAGCAGCAGGAACAAAGATAGAAGTTGATAAATGGGGAATAGATATTTGTATAACGTCAACACAAAAGGCAATAGGATTGCCTCCTGGAATGGCAATATGTACTTTTTCAAATAAAGCAAAAGAAAGATCTGAGAAAGTACCTAATAGAGGCTTTTATTTGGATCTTCTATCACTATATAAGTATATTCAAAAGAAGGATTATCAATATCCATCAACACCTTCTATATCACATATGTATGCTCTAGATTATCAACTAGATTATATATTAAACAAAGAAGGTTTAGAAAACAGATTTGCAAGACATTTAGAAATGGCAAAAGTAGTTAGGGAATGGGCGAAAAAGTATTTTGAATTATTTCCAGATGAAAATTATTTATCTAATACTCTAACAACTGTTAAAAATAATAGAGGAATAGATGTTTCGTTTTTAAATAAAGAATTAGCAAAAAGAGGTTTCCAAATATCTAATGGATATGGAAGTTTAAAAGATAAAACTTTTAGAATTGCTCATATGGCAGATTGTCAAATGGAAGAAGTACAAGAGTTACTAAGTAATATAAATGATATCTTAGGGTTAGAATAATATAGACAAGTATATTTAAGGCAATAAGTAAATAAATGTGGCTATAAAAATAGAAATAAGAGTTTAGATTAGCTTCTAGGCTCTTATTATTATAATTATGAAGTATTAATTAAATAAATGGGGGTATTAACATGTATAAAATATTAGTAAGTGATGGTTTGCAGGAAAATGCAATTAATGAATTAGTAAAATTGGGTTTTAGTGTTACTGATGAGCATTATGATAAATTAATTTTGGGGGAAAAGCTTAAGGAATTTGATGCTTTAGTTGTAAGATCAGCAACAAAAGTAACTAAAGAGGTATTAGAAAAGGCTTCAGGTGGAAAGTTAAAATTAATAATACGAGCTGGAGTTGGAATAGATAATATAGATATATATTCAGCACATGAACAAGGAATTACCGTAAAGAATACTCCAAATGCCAGTTCAGACTCAGTTGCTGAATTAGCATTAGCTCATATGTTTGCAGTGGCAAGGTTTATAGGAACATCAAATTATACTATGAGAAATGGTGAATGGAATAAGAAGAAATATGAAGGCATTGAAATTAGTGGGAAAACCTTAGGGATAATAGGAATGGGTAGGATAGGCAAAGCATTGGCTAATAAGGCAACAGCATTAGGAATGAATGTTATTTATAATGATGTATTTGGAAAACAAGATGATGTAAAGTATGAGTTTTTGGAATTAAATGATTTACTCAGAAAATCTGATTTTATTTCTCTACATGTTCCTTATGATAAAGAAAATGGCACATTAATCAGAAAAGAAGAGTTAAATTTAATGAAAGATGGGGCTTATATAATAAATTGTGCAAGAGGTAAAGTTGTAGATGAAGAAGCTTTACTAGAAGCTTTAGATAGTGGGAAAATTGCAGGGGCAGGTATAGATGTATTTGAAGTAGAGCCAAACACAAATGAAATCTTAGTTAATCATCCAAGAGTAAGCTGCACTCCTCATATAGGAGCATCAACAATGGAAGCTCAAGATAGAATAGGAGAAGAAGTAGTTTCAGTTATAAAGGATTTTTTTACTAAGCTATAAATATAGGAGGAATTTTAATGGCAATTATTAAACCTTTTAGAGGAATAAGACCTATAAAAGAATTAGCGGATAAAATAGCGGCACTTCCTTATGATGTAATGGATAGTGATGAAGCTAGGGAAATGGTTAAGGATAATCCATATTCATTTTTGCATGTGGATAAAGCAGAAATAGATTTACCAAGAGATATAGATCCTTATGATGATAGGGTGTATGATAAGGCTAAAGAAAATCTAGATAATATGATTAAAAATAGATTTTATATAGAAGATGAAAAGCCTAATTATTATATTTATAGGCAAATTATGAAGGGAAGAAGTCAAGTTGGTCTTGTTGGATGTGCCTCAATAGATGATTATACTAATAATATAATAAAGAAGCATGAACTAACAAGAGAAGATAAAGAAATAGATAGAATTAATCATGTATATAAATGTGAAGCTCATACAGGACCTATCTTCTTAACTTATAGAGAAAATAAAGATATCTCAAATATTATAAATGAGTGGATAAAGCGAGAGCCAATATATGATTTTAAATCAGAAGATGGAGTAAGTCATACTCTATGGATTGTAGATGATGAAAGTACAGTAACTAAAATAAATGAATTATTTAAATCAGTAGAATATTTATATATTGCAGATGGACATCATAGATCGGCATCTGCAGTTAAGGTAGGCCATATAAAAAGAGCCGAAAAAGAAGATTATACTGGAGAAGAGGAGTTTAATTATTTCTTATCTATTTCATATCCAGATAGCGAGCTTGAAGTTTTAGATTATAATAGAACGGTTAAAGATTTAAATGGACTTTCAAAGGAAGAGTTTTTAAATAAGGTAAGGGTAAATTTTGTAGTTACTGAAAGTAACGAACAAGTTAGACCTAAGGAAAAACACACTTTTGGAATGTATTTAGAAAAACAATGGTATTTATTAGAAGCTAAAGAAGGAATATTTAATCCAGAAGATCCGGTAGATCAATTAGATGTATCAATTCTTCAAAATAATCTTTTAAGACCAATACTAGGAATTGATGATCCAAGAAAATCAAAAAGAATAAAATTCATTGGTGGGATAAGAGGATTAAAGGAACTTGAAAGAAGAGCAGATACAGATATGAAAGTGAGCTTTTCTATGTATGCAACAACAACTGATGATATTATGGATATTGCAGATAGTGGAAAAATAATGCCACCAAAATCAACATGGTTTGAACCAAAGCCTAGAAGTGGATTATTTATTCACAAGTTCTAATTTATATAAATTTATAATATCAAAAAATATGTTAGAAACTCAGTTTATCTGAGTTTCTTTTATTGTATAAAGAATACCACAGGTTAGACCTGTGGTT
>JAQCTH010000059.1 GCA_027686065.1 Clostridiaceae bacterium AF10-41 | reverse complement strand
GAATATAATTATGCAAAATCTATGTATAGCAAAATAACTTATAAAAAAATATATAGTTCAATAATAATCCATGTAAATATAAATTTAAACATATAAGTTTTTATATTTAAAATTATTGTAGTTATTTGAAATTTATATATAGAAATATATATGGATTGCTTGAAATAGCAGAAAAAACATTAAAAATAATTTCGCTAAATATACATTTATTACATTTCGCAGTATTGTAAGTTATAAAATGCTGTGATATAATAAAATCAAGGCTTTACAGAGATTTTGGAGGTTAAAAAATGTCTACATTAAGAACGAAAACATATAAATATAAAGATTTTAAGTATACTGAGGATATAAAAAATCTTTTAAACGTAGAATTATCAAACAAAGATAAGAAAAAACTTCATTGGGTTTTTTCTAATTATTATGATTTAGGTGTGGAACGTGGCTACGAATATATAATTGAAGATCTGTTTAAACTTACTGAAATACATAAGTTATCAACTTTTCAGCTTTCGGAAATTTATGATACAGGAATTAGGAATGTTCAAATTTGGCTTAAAGAGCTTGGAATAAATCGTAGTATAAAAAAAGCTCAAAAGATTAATAAGAAGAATTCTAAGCTGAATTTAGAATTGAATTCTGTCGAAAATTTGAATTTAAACTCAAATTCAATACAAAGCAAGTACGGTATTAATCAACTTCAAATCAAAAACTTGCCTGAATCCGTTATAGACTTTTTAAATTACTTAGAAACAATTAAAGGAAAATCTCTTAATACAATTAAAGGTTATGAAATAGATTTAACTTTATTTTTTAGATTTTTAAAAGCATATAAAGGACTAATCACTGATGATTCTTTAGAATTTTCTGAGATAGATATTCGAGATATGGATACTTCATTTATTAGAAAAATTAAACTAACTGATTTATATGCTTTTTTATCTTTTGCAGAAAAACAAAGAGAAAATGGAAATTATGCAAGAGCTAGAAAAGTTGCTGCTCTTAAATCCTATTTTAAATTCCTTCAAGGAAAAGCAAAAATTATAGATGATAACCCTACTTTAGAACTAGAGTCACCCAAAATAAACAAAAGACATCCCGTTTATTTAACACTAGACGAAAGTGTGAACTTATTAAATTCATTAGATAAAAATAACAAAAACTTCCATAGAGATTATTGTATTTTAACTTTATTTTTAAATTGTGGAATGCGATTATCTGAACTATGTAGCATTAAACTAGATAAGATTAAAAGTGATACTTTAACTATAATTGGGAAAGGTGATAAAGAAAGAACTGTTTACTTAAATGAAGCTTGCTTAAAAGCAATAAATAATTATTTAGCTGTTCGAGATGCTTCTAAATGCACAGTTGATGATAAAGAATATCTACTACTCTCCTCCCGTTTTAAACCTATTAATAAAAGAACTGTTGAATTGTTAGTTAAAAAACATATTTTTAATTCAGGTTTAAGTAATGAAAAATACACACCTCATAAGTTAAGGCATACAGCTGCTACATTAATGTATAAGCATGGCAATGTTGATATACGAAGTTTACAAAGTATTTTAGGTCATGAAAATATATCTACTACACAAATCTATACGCATGTAGATGATGAAATTTTAAGAGATGCTGCAAATTCAAATCCTTTGGCAAAATTATAAAAGGTTAAGATAAAACTCTTAACCTTTTATAATTTATTAGTACTTCCCTTTTAGTTTTCTAACTCCTGGGAAAATTTCTTCTGTAGCATCTTCTAATGAATCTTCACCAAATATCTCTAAATCATCTATGTATTCAATATGATCAAAAGCATCAACATAATCACTTGATTCATTTTCTAAAGCATACTCTCCTACTTCTTCAAGGTTAACATCCGATAACTTTTCTTCCTTTAAAGATTCTAGCATCTTTTTATATTCATTTTCTAAGAATTCATTTTCCTCAACAGTTTTAGCAATATCTTCTATCTTTATTGCTCTTACATCTATCCCTTCTTCTTTTAAACAATCTCCACAATTGTCACAGATTCTATTAGGATATATATCGCAGTAATCTTCTTCTGAATATTTTTTTAAATCCATTACTTATCACCTACACCTATAAATTCAATTGAATATGATTATATCAAAGTTATTTAAAATAATCAAATTTAGTTATTTTAAGAACGTTAGTTTCGAGAACGTTAGTTTGATATTAATATTATCTTATGATATAATGTTAATAATAAAGCGAGGTGTAATTATGAACGAAATAAAAGATAAACAACTAGAAATTTATGAGTTCTTAAAAATATATACAGAAAATAAGGGTTATCCACCTTCAGTAAGAGAAATCTGTGATGCTGTTAATTTAAGATCCACATCAACTGTTCATGGACATTTAAAGCGATTAGAAAAAAAAGGATTTATAAAAAGGGATCCTACTAAACCTAGAGCACTAGAGATTATGGAAACTTCTAACTCAAAAAAAGAAATGTTGAATATTCCTTTAATAGGAAAGGTAACTGCTGGAACACCTATATTAGCTATAGAAAATATAGAAGATACTTTCCCTATTCCAATTGATTATATAAAACATAATGAAGAATTATTTATGTTAAGAGTAACTGGAAATAGTATGATCAATGCAGGAATACATGATGGAGATTATGCTATTATAGAAAAATCTCAAACTGCTAAAAATGGAGATATAGTTGTAGCATTGATAGAGAATGAAGCAACTATAAAAACATTTTATAAAGAAAAAGATCATATAAGGCTTCAACCTGAAAATGATAGCTTATCACCTATTATTGTTGAAGACTGCAGTATTTTAGGTAAATTAGTTGGTCTGTTTAGAGCATATTAGAAAATAAGAGTCATACAATATTGTATGACTCTTATTTTTTTAGTGAGCATTTTAGGAGGTGTTAATTTGAAAATATCTATTTTAAAAAAAGATGAAACTATAAGTAATTATTTACTAGATGAATACACAGAAGGATATATCATAAAAAAAGACTTTTTCAATATAATATTATTTATTAAAGTTGTTGTGGCTTCTATATATGCCTTTGGGTTAGGATACAGTTTATTCTTTCTTGGAGATAATTTTATAAAGGTAGGTATTAAATTTCTATTTCTATTAATAGTCTTATATTTTTTTATAGAATTGCCTTATGGGTTGTTTAAAGCATTACTGTTACCAAAGGTTTTTAATAACGACATTATTAAATTAGAATTGTATCCTTTTAATATGAGTATATCAATATCTTCTAAAAAACCTGTGCCAAAAGAAAGGTTATTAATTTCTTTGATAGTACCCTTCTTGGTCTTTGCATTAATTCCAACTATAGTAAGTTATACATTAGAATTTGATGTTTTATTATATGCTATTGCTTCTAGTTCGGCAATAATATCTGTGAAAGATTTAATATTTTTTATATTGTTAATATCTAATAATTCTATAAAGGGAAATTTAATAATGACTCCTTTTGAGTACATTGATTCTAGTATAGATTTAAATGAAATTAGTATAGATTTAGATGAGGATAATAATATTATTTATAAAGATGAGTTCTGCTATCAGTTACTAGAAAATATGGGAAAAAATAAGATAAAAGAAAATATTAGTGAAAAACAAGATAAAAAAGAGTTTATAGATGCAGAATATATTAAAGAAATGATTTTTAATATAGATGATGGTGATGAATAAAAAAAACACTAGCTAATTATGTAGCTAGTGTTTTTAGTTAAATATAAATCTATTTTAAATTATATTATTTAAAGAAATTAATATACCTATTTTAGCATGATCAAAAGTAAGACCACCTTGTAAATAAGCTATATAAGGCTCTCTAATAGGTGCATCTGCTGATAATTCAATCGAAGAACCTTGAATAAATGCTCCTGCAGCCATTATAACCTCATCATTATATCCTGGCATAGCCCAAGGTTCACATTCAACAAAAGAATCTATAGGAGAACCTTTTTGGATACCCTTACAAAATTGTATAAGCTTTTCTTTATCACCAAACTTAATAGCTTGAATAATATCACTTCTTTTTTCATTATACTTAGGCAGAATATCAAAGCCAGCAAGTTCCATTATTCTTGAACAGAATACAGCACCTTTTACAGCTTCCATAGCTATATGTGGAGCTAAGAATAGGCCTTGATAGAATTGTCTCATAACTCCAAAGGTTGAGCCACACTCCCCCCCTATTCCTGGTGTTGTTAATCTAAAGCTAGCTTGCTTTACATATTGATTTTTACCAGCTATATACCCACCGGTTGGTGCAATCCCTCCACCTATATTTTTTATAAGTGAGCCGGCAATTAAATCTGCTCCAACATCAGTAGGTTCTATAATATCAATGAATTCACCATAACAATTATCAACAAAAACCATGATGTCTTCTCTTATGCTTTTTACAAAATCAATAACTTCTCCAAGATCTTTAACTAAAAATGAATTTCTCCATCCATAGCCAGTACTTCTTTGAATATGTACAAGTTTTATAGTTTTATCAGAAGTTAGTGTTTCTTTTATTTTATCTAAATCAAATTTACCATTCTTTAAATCAACTTGTTTATAGCTAACACCATATTCTCTAAGTGATCCTATATTTTCTTTACCACTTATTCCTATTATGTTATGTAATGTATCATAAGGAGCTCCTGAAATACATACCATTGTATCTCCTGTCCTTAAATTTCCCATTAACGCACATCCTATAGCATGTGTTCCATTAACAAAATGAGGTCTAACCAGCGCACTTTCAGTATTAAATACTCTAGCGTAAACTTTATCTAACGAATCTCTTCCTATATCATCATATCCATATCCAGATGAGTTTGTGAAGTGAGATTCACTTATTCTCTCATCTTGAAAAGCTTTTAATACTTTTAATTGATTGTATTCTCTTATTTCATCATAGGACTCGAAAACTTCTTCTACATCTTTTAAAGCCATTTTATATAGCTCAAATGTTTTAGGTTTAAAATTAAATTTTTTCATCATTAATTCTTCTGTTTCTCTTAGCATAACGTTATTATTACATATTATATTAATAATATGTAATCTCTCCCTTCTAAGTAAATTAAATAACTATTATATCACATAAATAAAATATTATCATATTTTATCAAAATTTCATAGTATATAAGTTCAATAAAGGCTTAATATTCAAGAAGTGAAAATATTGGTTAAATATATATAAGTTTTTATAGTTTTGTAAAGAAAAATAAAAAGTAGGCAAATTGCCTACTCCTCATCATTATTAAATAAAATTGGTTTTGCTGGTGTTATAGTTGTTATTGCATGTTTATAGACTAACATTTGCTTATCATCACTATCAAGTACTACAGTAAAACTATCAAAACCTTTTACATACCCTTTTAGTTGAAATCCATTAGTTAAGTATATAATCACTGAAATCTTATTTTTTCTTGCTCCATTTAAAAATATATCTTGTAAGTTGTTTGGTTGCTTATTCACCATATTCACCTCCGCATAATTCTTATAATAATATTATACAATTTATGGTAGGAAATCACCAACTATTCTTTTAAATATCTCATCTTCACTAAATATATCCTTATCTAAAAAAATAGCTCTAGGGTCTCTTCTAAACCAAGTTAATTGCCTTTTTGCATAATTTCTTGACCCTTGTTTAATCATATCAACTGCCTCATGTAAGGATATCTTGTTTTCTAAGTAATAAAAAATCTCTTTGTATCCTATTCCTTGCATTGACTGTACAGATGAATTATACCCCATTTCCTTTAAGTTTATACATTCTTCAAGTAAACCTTTATCCATCATTATATCAACTCTTAAATTTATCCTATTATATAGTTTTTCCCTACTCATGTTAAGGACATAATAACTAACATCGTATTGCCCCTTAAAAAACTCTTCACCTGCATTAAAAGAGCTAAAAGGTTTATTTGTTAATTTATATACTTCTAAAGCTCTTATTACCCTTTTTCTGTTATTATAATGAATTTCTTTATAACTTATAGGATCTATTTCTTTAAGCATATTATGGATATATTCATTACCATTCTCTTCTGCAAGTTTTTCTAATTCATTTCTATATTCTAAATCATTTTCTGCCTCTGTAAAGTTCATATTACAAGTTAATGCATTTATATATAATCCTGTTCCACCGGTTAATATTGGAAGCTTTTCCCTATATAAAATATCATCTATACATTTTTGTGCCAGTTCTTTATATTCAGCAACTGAAAATGGAGTGCTAGGATCTATTACATCTATCATATGATGAGGAACTCCACACATTTCTTCTTTAGTAATTTTAGCTGATCCTATATCCATGTATTTATATATTTGCATTGAATCTGTGGAAATTATCTCACCATTTAACTCTTTAGCCAGTTTTATAGATAAATCTGTTTTCCCAACGGCTGTTGGACCTGCTATAACTAAAACTTTTTCTTTCATTGTTACTCCTTTTATACTATTCGTCTAAACTTCTTATCTAATTCGTAGTTTGTAAATTTGATTATTACTGGCCTACCATGAGGACAATGAAATGGGTCATCTATATACTTTAAATCATTTATAAGCTTTTCCATTTCTATTTGACTTAAAGAATCATTAGCTTTAACAGCAGCTTTACATGCAAGTGTAGCAATTCTATTATACTTTACTTCTGTTGTTTTTCCGCTGCCTAATGACTTTATATTATCTAAGATATTAATAAATAAATTCCTAGGATCTAGCTTTCCTAAGAAATAAGGAACTTCCTTAATTGCTATAGTATTCCCACCAAAGTTTTCAATAGAAAAGCCTGCTATAGTAAATACTTCTGAATTCTCTTCATAATAACAAAAATCATCTATAGTTAAGTCTATTAAAGTAGGTACTAGTAGTTGTTGTACTACTATATCCCCCTCTTCTATGCTCTTTAGGTATTTTTCAAAAAGAATCTTTTCGTGAGCAGCATGTTGATCTATCATATATAGAACTTCATCATATTCAGCTAATATATAGGTCTTATTAAACTGACCTATTATTCTTAAATTAGGAAATTTAGCAGTTCTATTTTCTATATTATTTAAATTTTCTTTGCTACTTATTACATTTTCATTATTTACTTGTTCTTTATTTATTTCATTGCTAGGGAGTTCTTTTTTATCTTCACAAACTACAGTATTTGAGTCATATTTTACAGGTTCATAATCAACATAATTATCATTATTTATGATATTATTATTGGTATGTGCTTTAATATCAAGTTTACCAAACTCTTTTAGATTTTTAAGATTATTATAAAGTTCTTCTTCTCTTCTTAAATCTTCATAAGAAACTCCTGGTAAATTGTTTATTTCATTTTCCTTAGACTTATTACTACTATCATCATATTGAGATAAAGGCAAGCTATTCGAATAAGTATTGTTTAAATTTATATTAAATGATATTTCTTCAACTACTTCTGTTGAAATGTCATATTTTTGCTCTCTTTCTTCTTCTGGAATATAGAAATCATTAAAGATTTCACTTTTGAAGGATTTATGAACCGCATCAAATACCTTTTTAAAGATTCCTCTATCTTCCTTAAACTTGATTTCAGCCTTAGTTGGATGTATATTAACATCTACAAACTCAGGATATACTTCAAGAAATAAAACAAAAAAAGGAAATTTATTTACTGTTGCAAAAGACTTAAAAGCATTTTCTATTGCTGCAACTATAGTTTTATTCTTTATATATCTACCATTAACAAAGATACTTTGATTATTTCTAGAACCTCTCGCTATCTCTTCTTTACCTATATATCCATATAAATGGATTGCATCTTCAACGCTTTCAAAATATATTAGATTTTCACTTATAGATTTTCCATATACAGTTCTAATAACATCTTTAAGATTACCTGTTCCATAAGTATGTAAAATCTTTTTACCATTGTTATAAAATTTTATAGATACATCTGGATTAGATAAAGATATCCTTGATACTATATCACTTATTAATGCCCCTTCTCTAGAAGTAGATTTTAAAAACTTTCTTCTAGCAGGTACATTATAAAATAAATCTCTAACTTCTATTATTGTTCCTTTATTAGTTCCTGTTTCACTTGAAGAAAGTATTTCTCCACCTTCTATTGAAATTTCTGAACCAAAATCTTCATTATCTATTTTACTTCTTAATAATACTTTTGATATAGATGCTATAGAAGCTAATGCTTCCCCTCTAAACCCTAGAGTCATAATAGAATATATATCCTCTACATTCTGAATCTTAGAGGTTGCATGAGGCATAAAAGCTTTTTTAATATCATCTCTATGTATTCCATTACCATCATCTATAATTCTTATTAAAGAAATGCCGCCTTCTTCTATTTCGATGGTGATATTTTTTGCTTCTGCATCTATTGAATTCTCTACTAATTCTTTTACAACTGAAGAAGGACGTTCAACCACTTCACCAGCTGCTATTTTATTGGAGGTATGTTCATCTAATAGATTTATTCTTTTCATATAATCACCTCACTACTTTTCCCATTTTAATTATTTTACCCTTTTAGCTTCAAGTGTTAACTTGTATAAGGTATTCATTGCATCCATAGGGGTTAAAGACATAACGTCTATATCTGCAAGTGAACTAATTAAATTTTCTTTTTCTATCATTGTAAAATCTATCTGATAATCGTTTATTTCATCTTTAGAATTCTTTTTCTTTTTAGAATCCTTCTTCACAATAGTAGCATCTTCTACTATTGTATTATTTGTAGATTCTTTTCCTGTCTCCACCTCATTAAAATTTTCTTGATGTCGCTCTATTGTTTCAATCTTATCAGTTGCAACTTCCTTTATTGAAGTAATATCTAATGAATTACTATTTGATGTATATTCTAGTGAAGAAAGTATTTCTTTTGCTCTATCAATAACTTGTGTTGGTAAGCCTGCAAGTTTTGCAACTTCTATACCATAAGATTGATCTGCCCCACCTTCTACAATCTTTCTTAAGAATATTATTGTGTCATTAACTTCACTTACTGCAACTGAATAGTTCTTAACTCCATCTATAACACCCTCAAGCTTAGTTAATTCATGATAATGGGTTGCAAAAAGTGTCTTGCACTTAAGTTTATTATTTTTAGATATATATTCTATTACAGACCAAGCTATACTAAGTCCATCATAGGTTGATGTTCCTCTTCCAACCTCATCTAGTAATACTAAGCTTTTAGATGTGGCATTTTTTAGAATATTTGATACTTCCCACATCTCAACCATGAAGGTAGATTTCCCCCCTGCCAAATCATCAGAAGCACCTATCCTTGTAAATATCTTATCACAAATAGAAATATTAGCGGATTTAGCTGGTACAAAAGATCCTATTTGAGCCATAAGTGTAATTAGTGCCACTTGCCTCATATATGTAGACTTTCCTGCCATATTAGGACCAGTAATAAGTAAAAGTCTATTATCATTTGAATTTAATGTAGTATCATTAGAAACAAATTCACCTTTCCCAATAACTTTTTCTACAACAGGATGCCTTCCTTCATTTATCTCTATAAGTCCATCTTCATTTATGCTAGGTTTAACATAATCATTTTCTACAGCTATTAAAGATAAGGTAGATAAAGCATCTAGATTGCCGATGACTCTAGCACTTTGTTTAAGCCTTGCAATTTCTTTTTCTATAGCTTCTCTTATTTCTATAAACAAGTTATATTCTAAAGAAACTAACTTTTCTTCAGCACCTAAGATTTTATCTTCCATTTCCTTTAACTCTTGAGTTATGAATCTTTCAGCATTTGCTAATGTCTGTTTTCTTATATATCTACCTTCAGGAATTGCATCATAATTAGCTCTTGATATTTCTATATAATATCCGAATACTTTATTATACCCAACCTTTAATGATCTAATTCCAGTAAACTCTCTTTCTCTATTTTCCAGAGCAGCAATCCATTCCTTACCATGAAGTTTAGCTGTTCTTAAATCATCTACTTCTGCATTATACCCATCCCTAATTATGTTACCTTCTTTTAAGGCAATAGATGGATCATTTAAAATTGAATTAGATAACAATTCTTTTATATCAGTAAGTTCATCTAAATCTTTATACCATTCCTTTAATATGTTTGAAGTAGAATCCGCTAAATGTTTTTTTATACCTGGTAACTTTTCTAATGAACATTTTAGCGAAATCAGATCTTTAGCATGAGCATTCTTATTAGAAATTTTCCCTACAATTCTTTCTATATCATAAATTTCTTTAAGTAAACTTCTTAAATCTTCATTGAAGTAAGCATTATTATATAGCTCCTCTACACCTTCTAATCTCTTTTCAATTTCAGATTTTATTATAAGAGGCTCTTCAATCCATTTTCTTATTGATCTTCCTCCCATAGAAGTAGAAGTTTTGTCTAATACCCAAATTAAGCTTCCTTTTTTAGATTTCTCTTTTAAGCTTTCAGTAAGTTCTAAGTTTCTTCTTGAGTTACCATCTATAGTCATATAATTAATTATGTCATAATATTCTAAAAGATTTATATTAGTTAAAGTCATCTTCTGAGTATCATATATATATTTTAATAAAGCTTTAGATACAGTCTTAGATAAATCATTTAAGTTAGTTATACATGCTTCAGAAAATTGTTTAATAAGTTCTTCATCAGTACAAATGCTCTTACTTAAATCTCTCTTAGTAATTAGCGCTGAAGTAATAGAAGTAATTTCTGATAATAATTCATCACTTATATTAATATCTACAATTATTTCTTTTGGAGATATTTTAGTTATTTCATCTAATAAACTTGCCTTTATTGCCGCAGTACTTGTTACTTTAAATTCGCCAGTAGATATATCAGAAGAGGCTAACCCGTAATAACCACCATTTTCAACTATACACATTAAATATATATTCTTATATTCACTATCTTCGCTGTTTTCTATATATGTACCAGGAGTTATAACTTTAATAACATCTCTTTTTACTATACCTTTAGCAACTGAAACATCTTCAACTTGCTCTCCAATAGCTACTTTATATCCTTTATTAACAAGTCTTGCAATATAAGAAGGGGCTGCATGAAATGGAATCCCACACATAGGAGCTCTCTCTTCAAGCCCACAATCTCTTCCGGTTAAAACAAGTTCAAGTTCCCTAGAAGCGGTTTTAGCATCTTCAAAGAACATCTCATAAAAGTCACCTAATCTAAAAAATAAGATACAATCTTTATAATTCTCTTTTATTTCAAAATATTGTCTCATCATTGGAGTTAACATATTTTTAATACCTCACAAACATAAACTTAAAATCTTTATAAACAAAAGATTTTATTAATATTATACTATAAAATTGGAATAAGTAACAAGTGAGTAGTATGCATCAATTAATATGTAATACTCAGAATTCAATATTCACGAATCAATAAAATAATTTTTATGATAATTTAGTTATTTATGGTAATATTATCTATAGAAGGACATTTATATATGATTTAATTTATAAAAATTGTGAGGTGTTTTAATAGAAAATGGGGCAATCATGGAGTGGAATTAGAAAAAGATTAGAAGAAGATTTAATTTGTGATTCTCTTAAAGGAAGAGTTAGATATTTTATTACTAAGTATAAGAATTCTCATGATGAATCAGGGAGAATTGCTATTATTGTTGATGGAAAAGAAATTATACAAGGAAATATATTTAAATATTATAAGGGCTATAGGGAAATAGAAAGAAATTTAAAATGCGAATTTAATGTAACTCCACGTTTTTGGAATGGCAAAGAAATAGAAAATGAAAATGAAAATGAAAAAGTTGAGAAATATATTGATGAAATACGTTTAGAAGAAGGTATTTTTGATGTATGGCAATTTACAAATGCAGTAGATGAATTTTTAAGTTTAAGTATAGAAGAAAGTTTAGCTTCTACAAATCCATTGATAAGATTATTGTCTATTATGGACAGACGAGTTGGTAAAAGAAGATTGTTAAAAATAAAAGATTCAATATTGAATCAACCGATTTGGTTACAATATTTTTATGAGTTAAGAATTAAATCAGAAGGTATTAATATTAATTTATAAAGTTATCTACAACTAAAAGCAGCCTCCAATTTTATAATTGAAGACTGCTTATTAATATTAATGTTTATAGTATGTATTATGACCATTGCTAATGATATAACCGCCATTAGGAACCTGAAAACTAATTAAAATAATATTTAATAAATCAACACAAGATCCACCTGCATTCAATAAACATAATAAACAAATAAATCCATTTAATATTCCCAAAACACTTAAAATAATTGGTAAAATAAAAGATAGTATTATATAAGGCATTAAAGAAATAATTATAAACCTACTCTTCTTTATCTTCTCTTCAGTATAAACAAAAGCAAACATACCATTAAATCCCCAATATGTCTTATTTGACTTTAGCATATTTGGTACATATATAGCATGAATCAATTCATGTATAAACAAGAAAATAATAATAGCTACTAAATATACAAATATATTTAAATTTAAAGTTAGCTCCAATTTTAATTCACTATCCCCTTTAATAATATCTTTAAAAGGTTGATATAAAAAGAAAATTAATATCAATTCAATAAAAAAAGAAATGATCATAATTGGTAGTGAATAGAGAATTGCGGCCTTAACGTCTTTAGGTTCTTTTAGCTTTTTCCAACCATTTGATAATAAATTTTCACATATTGAATAATCTGCAGAAGGAATATTTTTTATATACTTCAACTTAACACCTCCAATAAGAAAGAAATATTTTATTTAATAAACTTATTATTACATACATATATAAATACCACAATTTCAAAGATAAAACTGTGGTATCTTAATCTTAAATTATTTCTTTCTAAAAGTCATTAAATATTCGGATTCCTTTGTATCTTCATTAATAAGTTCTTCTAGAATCATAAAGTCATTTTTATTATAGAAATTTATTGCCTTTTGATTTTTTGTAAATACATGCAAAGTTAAATAAGAATATTTATTTTTACAAAAATCTATTAGCTTTTTTCCTATTCCTTCTCTTTGATAATTCTTTTTTACAAAAATTCCACCTATATAATTATTTTCAACTATACCTACAAAGCCTTTTATAACATCATCTTCCTCAAATATATAAACATCAACTTCTTTAAGTAACTCCTTAACTAAATCATAATTTTTAGTCCAATACTTTTTATCAATAAAGCCATGAGCATCTATATTGGTTTCTAGCCAAATGTTCATTACTGCCTCTAATTTATTAATATCTAAATTTTTTATCATACTCTTTCTCCTTAATTTATATAAATTTTAAAAGCAAGAGTTTAAAACACTCATTAATTTCACCCTTTCTAACCAAATACCAATGTTAATTTAACATCATTATTTATAATTATATAATATTAATTCCCAATTGAAAATAGCCCAAGTATATCTTCTTCGCTTAGTGTATTTATGCTTGATATATCATTTTCATTATCAAGTATCTTCTCAATTAGTTTTCTTTTTTCATCTTGAAGATCTACTATTTTCTCTTCAATTGAATTTTTAGCTATAAGCTTAATTACTTCTACTATATTAGTTTGACCAAATCTATGCGCTCTATCTGTAGCTTGATCTTCAACAGCAGGGTTCCACCAAGGATCAAAATGTATTACTATATCTGCTGATGTTAAATTAAGTCCAGTTCCTCCTGCTTTTAGGCTTATTAAAAATACGGAATTTTTTCCTTCATTAAATTCATTTACAAGATCTAATCTTTTTTCAGACGGTATAGATCCATCTAAATAGCTATATAAAATATTTTCTGTTCTCAATTTATCTGTAATGTTCTTTAAGACTGAAGTAAATTGTGAAAATACTAATATTTTATGACCTTCTTCTATGCTTTGATGAAGAATTTCAATTAAAGCTTCTATTTTACCACTAGTTCCAATATAATCATTTATTAATATCGAAGGATCAAGACATAATTGTCTAAGCTTAGTTATATAAGATAAAATTTCTATTTTACTTGTCTTTAAATCATCATCCTTAACTTTCTTTTCAATTAAGCTCTTAGCATGATCTGCATAAATAGAGTATACCTTTTCTTGCTCTTCCGACATTGAAACAACTAATTTCTTTTCTATTTTAAGAGGTAATTCCTTTATTACATCTTTTTTATATCTTCTTAAAATAAAAGGTTTAATAAGTTTATTTAATTCTTCTAAAACTTCTTCCGATTCATTTAACCTCTTATGGTATCTTACACTAAATCTTTTTTCATCAAATAAATATCCAGGCATTATAAAATCAAAAATTGACCATAATTCCATTAATGAGTTTTCTAAAGGAGTGCCTGTTAATGCAAATTTTCTATAGGATTTTATTTTCTTTACAGATACTGAATTTTGCGAAGTACTATTTTTTATATATTGTGCTTCATCTATAAAGCAATAATCAAATTGAATATTTTCATATTCTTCTAAATCTCTTTTAACTAAATTATAGGTAGTAATTATCACATCGTATTTTTCAATATTATTTATTATATTGCATCGTTCATCCTTAGAGCCATTTACAACAGCATATCTAATAGTTGGAGCAAATTTTTCTATCTCACTGCTCCAATTATAAATTAATGATGTTGGTGCAACAATTAATGTTTTTGATGGCAAACTTGATAATATAAAAGTTATTGCTTGAATTGTTTTTCCAAGTCCCATCTCATCTCCTAAAATTCCACCAAAGCCTAAATAATCCATGGTTTTAAGCCAATTATAACCTTCTTTTTGATAAGGCCTGAGTTCTGCAGATAATTGCAGAGGCTCTTTAAATGTTAACTTATTTATATCTTTTATCTTCTTTTGAATCTGAGATAACTCTTTTTTACCCTTTATATATCTGATATTATTATCTTTAATAAAACTATCTAAATATAATCCTTTATTTTTACTAAACAATATACTATCACCTTCTATATCATTTTCCAATGATAGTACATCTAGTAATTTTATAAAATTCTTTAATTCTATTTCTTCTAAATCTAAAAATTCACCATTTTTAAGCTTGAAATATTTAAGATTGTCTCTGAGAGCTAATACTATATCTTTAACTTCAGTTTCTGGTATATCATCAATTTTAAACTTTAATTCAAAGTAATCAAATTTACCACTTTTTATTTGTCCTATTATATTTTTATTATTAATATTTTTTATTATTTTAAAGTTTTGTGAATAAAAAACTTCTCCTATATCTTGAAGTTTATCTATATCATATTTAAAGAATTTAAATAAATAATCATCTCCAAGCAATAAGTAAAGTTTATCTCCTGAAGCTTCAAAGCCAAGAGATCTTAAAAATGATATTACTTCTCCTTCTTTAATTAAATCTCTATAAATAATTTTATTTGTGTACTCATGGAAAATGTTAAATTCATGTTCTCCATATTTAACCTTTAAGGTTAATGTTATATCTTTATTTACTTTGTCAAAATAGAATCTAAACTCAACATTTTCTTTCACAATTTTATTTTTTATAGATTTATTAATACTTATATAATTAGACAAGGTGTAAAGTTTAGGTAATAGTTTATATAAAATTCTTATTTCTTGATCCTTATCTATTGAAATAGATTTTGTATTATTAAATATATTTAAATATGAAGATATATCATAGCAATACTCAAAACTTGGTAGATAAATACTACTTGCATATAAAAATACTGTTCCTTTTTTATCAATTTTTTCAGGAATTCCATCATCTAAACTTAATATATATTCTTTTTCTAATCCTTTTAAAGAAATTTTAATATTAGGTTTATCAAAAATAATTTCAGTTTCTACTGGTTTATAGAAAAAGCCTTCATTTAAATAAACTCTATTTTTTGAAATTATATTAAAAAATTCTCTTATTAAAAAATCTGGAATTATCAATATTTTCCCATCTATATATTTATCTTGTCTTTTCATAAATCCAGATGAAGTTGATTCGATATCTTTTACCTTTTCAAGAAAATCTATTATTTTTTTTTCTTTTATACTTAACCTTTGATATCTTGAATCAAAGCTGAAGTCCTTACCATACTTAATTGGTATTTTATTATAATAGGAAGTTAAAAGTTGATTTATATCTTTAACAACATATAATTTGTTTGAGGATAATCCCTTCAAGCCTATTTTAAACTCCGCTGCTAATTTGTTTTTTATACCTTGCTTATTTATATAAACTTCTATTTTTATTTCTTCTTTATTATCTTCTTCCAAAAGTAAATCTAAGATATTATCTTTTCTATTTTTAAAGATAGTTTTGCTTAAAATAGATTTATTAAATTTTGTTTTAAGTTCCTCATTATCATCTAATTCATTTAAAAATTTATAAAAACTTGCAAATAAATGCTTACAACAATAATTGTTTTTACGAAGCTCATTTCTTTCAAAATCATCACATGTACAAAAAGTAGATATTATATTCTTAGTATTTATATCTATTTCCAATTTATTGCTATATTCACTAAAATAATTTTCAGATATTATTTTAGAATTTATATAAACTAAATCTTCATCATACTTTATATTAAAATTTGAAACCAAATCATTTTCTAAAATTCTTTTACCACCTAAATCATTTTTTCCTGAGGTATCCTTGTTAAATTTTTCTAATAAAACTTGTTTAATCATAATCCTCACCTTAATTAATAATGGGTATAAATTACTAATCAATTTATACACTATCTTCAATTATAACAAAAAGAAGTGGCTTTTGCCACTTCTCCTTATGCTTCCATCCATAAATCTTTTAATTTATACTTATTCCTCTCGAAATCATAGGAAGGGCTATATTTGATTTTTTTTCTTAAAATATATTCCTTAATTGGATTTTTAAAATCATTTTCAACTATTATAGTTGTAGTAACTTTGTTTGCAGAATTCATAAAACATATAGGTAAACTGCTTTGAAACATTAACATTTGAAGATGTTCTTTATCTGAATCAATTGATTTGTTGTATATGCGCCCATAAATAAACTTATCATTTCCAGCAAATTTAAAAAGCAAGATAATTACAGGTTGTCCATCAACGGTAATTGTAGTTGCTTTCATTTCAACTATTCCCTTATCTAAAATATAATTTAAATTTTCACTACTTTCTTTTAAGTAAAAACTTGAAGATATTTTATCTTCATCAAATTTTGTAATATAATTACCTATATATCCAGAATCTAACTGTAATAAATTTTCAGTGTAGTTCAAGGCCATTCCCCTCCTAAGAATACATATTATCATTAATTAATTATACTACTGTTATATCATAATATTAAAGGAGTATTTAATGGGAATAATGCCAGTAATCCTTAAAGTCATTTTAAGGCTTCTCACCATAAAAGAATAATTTTAATATCATTATAGAAGAATAACTTAAATCAAAAAAATCATTATATTCATTTAATACTTTTGATAAAGAAGGATTGTTTATTAAACTACTATCTATTTTATATCTAAAATTATCCTTTCCTAATATATCACTATGATTTATCACCCCCTCAATATCTAAATTTACAAAACCTATTGTTTTTAGTAAAGTTATTAATGCTCTACCTATTTTTCTATTTCCATCAAGATTAGATTGAATTTTAGATAAATTTTCATTCAACATTTTTATTAAGTCATTTTTAGGATTTGTTAATCCCCATAAATCGCTATCAACATCTATAATAATTACACGTCCACCTGGTTTAAGTAGTCTAAAAATTTCCTTTAAAGCAGCTATTGGATCACTTAAATGTTGAAATACAAATCTTGCAATAATATAATCAAAATAATCATCTGGTAATGAAGCTTTGGTTATATCATCTTTTAAAAAAGTTACCCTATCTCCATAATCTTTATTAAGATTGTTATGTGCAAACTTAAGTAGTTTTTCATCATTATCTAAAGAAATTATTTTAGCTTCACTAAAATTATCTAATAATATTTTAGTGAAAAATCCAGGTCCACTTCCAATTTCAAGAATTTCACTATCTTCTTTAACTCCAAATAATTTAAGCATTCGTACTTCCTTGTAAGCTCCAAGATTAGCTTGCTTTTCTAGTCTATCCATTTCTCTTTTAAAACCAATTTTCTCATAAATTTCATTATATGACATAAAAATTTCTCCTAAGATTTATATACATTACAGTATATACCTAGAAATTTATTTTGTTCTGTTTTAAAGGATAATAAAATAAGGTAGGATAAAATATAATCCTACCTTATTTTTTATTAATCAACGGATTTCAGTGACTCAACCATTTGAACTTTTTTTAATTTATAATACATTACTATATTAACTAATATTGAAAATATCAATGTTAATACTGCAGATATTATAAAACTTAATAAATTTATACTTCTACCAAACATCATAGCATCAATTTCTACTGTTGCCATTATAAACTTATGAAGGAATATGCCTAGAAATTCTCCAAAAAGTATTCCTATCAATGTTAATATTATATTTTCTCTATAAATATATGCAGAAACTTCATTATCATAAAATCCTAAAACTTTTATAGTTGCAATTTCTCTTATTCTTTCACTTATATTAACATTAGTCAAATTATATAGAACAACAAAAGCTAAAGCACCAGCTGATACTATAAGAACTAATACAACATAATTTAAACTCTTAATTGTATTATCAAAGTTATTTTTTATACTAGTATTAAAAGAGACTCCTCTAACTATAGAATTCTCCATAATTATCTTAGAAAAGTTTTCTTCATCCTCTATATTTTTAGTGTTAGTTAGTATTGAATTATATTTAACATCTACATCAAATATATTTTTGTAATAGCTTTGAGAGATATAAGCATAATTAAAAGTATAATTTTCAGATATACCTGATACCTTTAAGGAAATATCCTTATTATTAATTTTAATTTTTACTTCATCCCCAACTTTGACTTTAGATTGCTTTGCCGCTTTTTCTGATAAAATTATTCCATCATTAGTTAATGTAATTTTCTCCTTAGAATTTCTGTTTTTTAAATTTATAAAATCATCTAATGTTCCTAATGACTCTGGAACTATAATATTCAAATCTTTTTCTCCAGATTTAGTACTTAATTTAGCATTTTCTAATAGTATCATAAGAGATTTGTCTACTTGAGGTAAACTATTAATGTAAGCATAAAAATCATCTTTCTCCAGTGTACTAGCATTTTTATCTATATTTATAGTTAAAGTATATTTAAATATATCTCCGAATTGTTTATTAACTATTGTTTTTATGGAATCTTTTATTCCAAAGCCAGTAACTATTAATGCTGTACAACCAGCTATACCAAAAACAGTCATAAAAAATCTCTTCTTATACCTAAATATATTTCTTATAGTTACCTTTCCTATAAAACTTAATTTTCTCCAAACAAAATCAAATCTTTCTAGTAATATTCTCTTTCCATTTTTAGGAGCCTTTGGTCTCATAAGTGTCGAAGGCGTTTCAAGTAGTTCTTTATAACAAGCAAGAAAAGATGAAATAGTTGTAACTAAAACTGATATTAATGTTATAGAAACAGATATTAGAATATTAAACTCTAACTCTACTTTTGGCAAAGTGTACATGATTCCATAGGCATCAAAAATTACTATTGGGAATACTGTAAGCCCTATAGCTAACCCAATAATACTTCCTGAAAAGCTTGCAGAAAATGCATAAACAATGTATTTAGATACTATTTGATACTTTGAATATCCTAGTGCTTTTAGAGTTCCTATATTAACTCTTTGCTCATCTACCATTCTTGTCATAGTGGTTAAACATACTAATGCCGCAACCAAGAAAAAGAAAACAGGAAATATTCTAGCTAATTTATCTATACTATCAGAATTATTTTTGTAATCTACATAGGAATAGTTACTATTTCTATCTAAAATATACCAACTTGGTTCATCAATTATCTTCACGTCATTTTCAGCCTTTTCTATCTTTGCTTCTGCTGACGCTATTTCTCTTGCAAATTTATTTTTGCCTTCCTCATACTCTAATTTACCTTTTTCTAAGTTTTTCTTGCCATTTTCTATTTCTAATTTACCATTTTCAAATTGTTTAAGAGTATCTATTTTAGATGTTTCTAATTGTAGCTTCTTTTCTTTTAAATTTCTTTCTCCATTTATTAATTCCTCTTCTTTAGTGATAATTTCATTTTGCGCTAACTTTAATTTTTCTTCTCCACTTTTAATTTCATTATTAATATACTCAATACCATTAATTAGTTCATTTCTCCCCATTATTAGAGAATCTAATTGAATATTTAACCTAGTTTTTTCTGCCTCTGATAGGTTAGGTATTTGTAAAGCAGTTTCTGTTTCAGAAATCCTATTATCTAGACTTAGTTGGGTGCTTTCTAAATCAGAAATAGTGTTTCTGGCAATATTAAGTTGTTCTTCTGCTTTAATTTTTTCTGCTTCAAAGGTCTTTTTAGCTGATTCTAGCATGATTTTACCATCATCTATTTTATATTGGGCCAAAGAAAGTTCATTTTCAGCTTTAGAAATAGATTGGGTAAATTCTAAATATTTCTTAGTTAACTCACTTTCCCCATCTTTTAATTCTTTTTCTGATTTATCTAACTTAGCCTTGGCATCATCAATCTCTTTTTGACCTTTATTTCTTTCATCCTCTAATTTAGATTTATTTTCATTTATTTTTTTTGTAGCTTCGTCTAAAATCTCACCATATCTTAAATTTGCTCTTTTATATCCTATATCCTCTAATGGATTTTTTACTTTATTAATAGCTTTAAAATATTCATCTGAATAGGAATTTAGTTTTTGAGCATCATCTACAGTTAAATAAACTTCTGTATAAACAGGAATTTTAAAGTTTTCTTGTGGAATAACAATAAAACTAGTAATCTTACCACTTCCTATATCTGAAGTTCCTTTTTCATAAGACAAATAATAGGGTGTCCTTACCTTACCAACTACCTCATATTCAATATTTTCCAACTTATCAGTTAATGATTCATCTGATCCTGATGAAAGAGTTATTTTGCTACCAACTGATAAATTTAATTTTTCTAGTTTTCCAGCTTCTACAACACATTCATTAATTTTTTCAGGAAGTCGTCCTTCAATTAGCTTGTACTTATTTACATTAACTTCTGATTCTAATGGTAATCCCATGACCTTTAGAACATTTTCAGAGGTATCTGTTTTCATTATTGCATCTATAGAATATGTTGGGAAAGTATCTAAAACTCCATTAACCTTACTTATTTCAGTGACATCTTCATCCGTGAATCCTAATGTAGAGTATAATGTTAAATCCATAAAATTATAATCGTCATAATATTTATCTGCTGTCCTCTTCATATCTATAGGAGAAATCTTTATTCCAGAGAAAAAAGCAACTCCTAAAGCTATAATTGCAAATATAGAAAGAAATCTTCCCTTAGATTTTTTTATATCTCTAAATATATCCTTAATAAAAGCATTTTTAGACATTACCATTCAATCCTTTCTACTGGAAGAGGATTGCTATGTAATGTAATACTTTCAATAATTCCATTTTTAACTTTAATTACTTTATCTCCCATTGGTGTTATAGCAAGATTATGTGTTATTATTACTACAGTCATATTATATTTTTTGCATGTATCTTGAAGTAATTTAAGTATTGACTTTCCAGTACTATAGTCTAATGCACCAGTTGGCTCATCGCATAAAAGTAATTTTGGGTTTTTAGCTAATGCCCTTGCTATTGCCACACGTTGTTGTTCCCCCCCTGAAAGCTGAGCTGGAAAATTAAATTTTCTCTCTTCTAGGCCTACTGCATTTAATATTTCTAATGAATCTAATGGCTCTTTAGAAATTTGAGTTGCTAATTCAACATTTTCTAGTGCAGTAAGGTTTTGAACCAGATTATAAAATTGAAATACAAAACCAATATCATAGCGCCTATATGTTATAAGTTCTTTATTTGAATAGTTACTTACCACATTTCCATCTACCATAATTTTACCGTTAGTTGATGTATCCATTCCTCCTAAGATATTTAAAATTGTACTTTTACCAGCACCACTAGCTCCAGCTACTATTACGAATTCCCCCTTATTAATTTGAAATGAAACTCCACTTAGGGCCTCTATAGTTACTTCCCCCATTTTATACGTTTTTTTAACATCTTTAAATTCTATAAAACTCCTCAAATTTATCACCCTTTTTATACTTTATTTATTTATCTATTTCTTTATATGGTGTTATAAATTTTATACCCTTATTTTTTAATGATACATTTAAATTGTTGCTTGTTATAATTTCACCATCAAGGCAGATTGTAAAGTTTGCTTTAGATTTTATATTTATACTAGTACATTTTTTATATATAATATAGTTTTTCAATTCCTCACTTTCTAAGTGCTTTCCTTCTTTATATAATTTCATTAAGTCTATAAGCTTTAATCGAGATATCTTTCTTACAATACATAAGTCAATTAAACCATCATCTATTTCTGCCAATGGTGCTCCTAAATAACCACCACCATAAGACTTTCCATTTGCTATAACACACAATAAAAACTCTCCATTAATAATCTCACCATCATCTATTTCTATTTCCAAATCAATATATATCTTATTAATTAGTGAATAAAATACTGAAAGTGTATAGGCGCCTTGTCCACTAATCAAAGGAAATCTTTTGAACTTAACCATATTTTCAGCCACCTTAGCATCAAATCCAATATTACATAGATTTATAGAATATTGACCATTTACATTTAATAGATCTACTTCTTGTAGTTTTGATTTTATTTGTTTATCTATATCATAGAATCCTATTTGTGACTGAAAGTTTCTTACAAAATCATTGCCTGTTCCATATGGGATAACAGAGATACTTGCATTTTCATATCCTATAATTCCATTAATAACTTCATTTAAAGTTCCATCTCCTCCACATGCATAAAATCTTAAATTTCCATCTTGACTTTCACATACCTTTCTAGTATACGTAGTTGCATCATTTTTACTCTTAGTAATGTAAATACTATATTCTTCAGATGAATTCTTAAATATTTTATTTATATCACTACTAATTTTTTCTGAAATATCAGTTTTTCCAGCTTTAGGATTTATCACAAAAAAATGTTTGTTTATTGTCATTATTTTAACCTCTCCAATTTTCTATTTAATAAGGTATATTGATTTTTACTTAATTTATAATTCTCTATAACATACTTAAATTAAGTATACTATATAACATT
>JAQCTH010000058.1 GCA_027686065.1 Clostridiaceae bacterium AF10-41 | reverse complement strand
TTAATTTTCTGAAGTTTACACAAAATTATTGACAGACTCTATAAGTTTCCTATTTATACTAATAATACAATTCTAAATCTTACTTTGTAACTATTTTAATATTCTCAACAGTTAAATCCTCGGTCCCTTGAACATAAAGATTAGCCCTCTTTAAGTCATGAACATAATCAACAACTTCTTGTGTTATTTCCTCACCTGGACAAAGTACTGGAATTCCTGGTGGGTATGCAAGTAAAAACTCACCTGAAACTTCTCCTATACTATCCTTTAGGGGGATTGAAGTTTTATTGCTATAAAATGCTTCTCTCGGGTTAAGAATTTTTCTAGGTATTGTAGGAATATCTAAAAAGTCTTGAATAGGTTCTCTTTTACCATAGTAATCATTTGATATTTCTTTAAGTGCAGATAATAATCTATCCATACCTTCTTTAGTATCACCAAAGGAACCAACTGCAAGGACATTATAAAAATCGGATAATTCCATTTGTATATGATACTTATCCGCTAAAATCATATCAAGTTCAAAGCCGGTAATTCCAAGTTCTCTTGAAGATATAGTAAGCTTTGTTGAATCGAAGGAATAAGAACCAGGTTTTCCAAGCACTTCCTCTCCGAAACAATAGAATCCAGGAATTTTATTTATTTCATCTCTAGTATATTTACAAAGTTCTATAGCCTTTTCAAGTAAGTTATTTCCTTCTAATGCAATTTGTCTTCTAGCACAATCTAAAGAGGCCATTAATATGTAAGAAGGTGAAGTTGTTTGCATTAAATTCAAAATTTGTTGAACTCTTGTAGGATTAACATATTTACTTTTAACATGTAATAAAGATCCTTGAGTTAAAGATCCAATTATTTTATGTGTACTTTGAGCACATATGTCAGCACCGGCTTCTAAAGCAGACATAGGTAACTTTTCTGAAAAAGCTAAATGAGGACCATGCGCTTCATCCACTATTAAAGGTATGTCATAGCTATGAACTATATCTGCAATTTTCTTTATATCTGTTGCTACACCATAATAAGTAGGATTTATAATTAATACGGCTTTAGCATCTTGATTTTCGTTAAGTGTTTTCTCAACTGTCTCAGGAGTTACCCCATGAGCAATTCCAAGTTTTTTATCAATTTCAGGTTCCATAAAAATAGGAATAGCACCACTTAAAATAATACCTGAAGTGACTGATTTATGTACATTTCTAGGAACTATTATTTTATCACCATCATTAACTACGGAAAGTATCATAGCTTGTATAGCACCTGATGTACCGTGAATAGAAAAAAATGACGAATGTGAGTTATAAGCATCAGCTACTAGTTCTTGAGCCTTTTTTATAGGTCCTGTTGGATGATGTAAGCTATCAACTAATTTAAAGACCGTAACATCTATTTTAAATGGATTTTCACCTATAAAATCCTTAAATTCTTTGTCTATACCTACTCCTTTTTTGTGTCCGGGAACATGAAATGGAAGAGTATCTCTATTTACATATTCTTTAAGAGCATCAAAAAGAGGAGTTTCAGCTTGATTTAATTTATACAATTAGAACACCTTCTCTCTTATAAATATTATTGATTAATCAATAAGTTTTATACAAACATTAATATTATATTTTATTAGCTTCAACTATGCAATAAAATCCTAATTAATATTAAAAGAAATATGTAATTAAGTGAAATTTGAATAAAAAATAGCATTTGTGACAAGAATATTTAAAGAGAATCTTATTAATAGGAGGAATTATCTTGAATAGCTTAAACTTAAATAAGAGAGAAGCAAATATACCAAACAATGCTAAGAAGTTAAGAAGAACAGGGAAGGTGCCAGGAATATTATATGGAAAAAATTCTAAGGACTTCATGTTCGAAGTAGGAGAATTAGATCTTTGTAGAGAAATTTCTAAAACTGGAGAGCATGGAGTTTTAAATTTTGAATTAGAGGGTAGTAGTAGTCATAAGGCATTAATAAAAGATCTTCAAAGAGATCCTGTATCACATAAAATAATTCATCTAGACTTAGAGGAATTAGAACAAAATCAAAAAATTATATCTTCTGTTCCTATTCATTATGTAGGAGAAAACAATTTAAATAAAAGAGGTATGGTATTACAAAAAGAAAGAGGAAGTATAAAAGTTGAATGTACAGCTGATACATTACCAAAGCATATAGATATAAATATTAATGATAGTAATAATGGATATGTCTATAGAGTAGGTGATCTAGAAGTAGCCTCAGAGCTTTCAATAATTGATGATTTAGATACTGTAATAGCTTCAGTAACTTATGAAAGAAAAACTGTAAGCGATGATATGGAAGAAATAGAAGAAGAAAATAGTAATAAATAAATAAAAAATACCTCGAAAAATGTAAAGAGATACAATGTTTTATCTCTTTATATTTTTTTATTCCATAATCAAAATCTTTAGTGTATAATATTACCTGATTATTAGTTTTAGGAGGGGTAGCATGCTATATAGAGAAAAATATAATGATTGGTTAGAATCAAAGATAGTTGATGAAAAGATGAAAGATGAATTAAGATTAATAAAGGATGAAAACGAAATTGAAGATAGATTTTATAAAGATCTTGAATTTGGTACAGGTGGACTTAGAGGAATAATTGGTGCAGGAAGCAACAGGATGAATATATATACTGTATCTAAAGCTACTCAAGGTTTTGCAAATTATTTAAATAAAAGTTTTGAAAATCCATCAGTGGCAATAGCGTATGATTCAAGAAATATGTCAAAAGAATTTTCAAAAGCTGCAGCTTTAACGCTTTGTGCAAACAATATCAAAGTATATTTATATGAAGATTTAAGGCCAACTCCAATGCTTTCTTTTGCAGTAAGATATTTAAACTGTACTGGAGGAATTGTTGTTACAGCTTCACATAATCCAAAAGAGTATAATGGGTATAAAGTATACGATGAGTTTGGTGGTCAAGTTACAGATGAAAAGGCTAATATAATAATAAATGAAGTTAACAAAATAGGTAACTTTGATGAAATAAATACTATGAAAGAAGAAGAGGCTTTAGAAAAGGATTTATTGATTTATACTGGTGAAGAACTAGATAAAGCTTATATTGATTCTGCAAAAGCTTTAACAATTAGAAAAGAATTAGTAAAAGAAAAGGCAAATGATTTAAAGCTTATATACACACCAATACATGGATCTGGAAATATGCCAGTAAGAAGAGTTCTTAATGAACTTGGATATACAGGTGTTTGCGTAGTTAAGGAACAAGAAATGCCAGATGGAAATTTTCCAACTGCATCATATCCGAATCCAGAGGAGCCAGCAGTATTTAAGTTAGCATTAGAAATGGCTAAAACAGAAAATCCAGATGTTATTTTCGCAACAGATCCAGATGCAGATAGAATTGGAGTTGTTGTAAAAGATAGTGAAGGTGAGTATAGAGTATTAACAGGAAATCAAACAGGATTATTATTAACTCAATATATTTTGGATGCTTTAAAAGAAGAAGGAAAGTTATCAGAAGATGGAGTTATAATTAAAACAATAGTAACTACAGATGGAGCTAAGAAAATTGCTGAAGCATATAATGTTGAATTAATAGAAGTTCTAACTGGATTTAAATACATTGGTGAAAAGATACAAGGATTTGAAATTAATAAAAATAAAACTTATCTTTTTGGATTTGAAGAAAGTTATGGATATTTAGCAGGAGATTTTGTGAGAGATAAGGATGCTGTAATAGCTGCTATGTTAATAGCGGAAATGACTTTATTCTATAAAGAAAAAGGTAAGAGTCTTTATGATGGCTTAGTAGAGTTATATGAAAAGTACGGATACTTTAAGGAAACCCTAGTATCTTTCGAATTAAAAGGAAAAGAAGGAAGCGAAAAAATATCTAATTGTATCGATTCTTTAAGAAATGAAAAGCTTGTTGAAGTTAATGGAGTTAAGATAATTACTAAATATGACTATAAGCTAAGTGTTGAAGAAAATATGGCTACTGGAGATAAAAAGGAAATTAATCTTCCAAAATCAAATGTTTTAAAATTTGTTTTAGAAAATGGTGCATGGTTTGTGGTAAGACCTTCAGGAACAGAGCCGAAAATGAAAGCTTATGTTGCGGTGGAAGGAAGTAGTTTAAAAGATTCAGAGGATCAATTAGAAAAGTTTAAAAATGAAGTAGTAAATTTAATTAATGCTAAATTAAACTAAATACATTAAATTATAGAAAAATAATCAGTTAAGATAAATAAGGTGAGTTATTACATTAAATAGCTTACCTTTATTTAATATGTAAAAATATAAAACTTTAAAGCTATTGAAATATGTAGTATTATTTATAATAAAGCTATTTTTAAGGAGGTATATGTATTGGATTATAATGCAGCATTTAAAGAAAAATTAGGTAAGTTATTATTTTTAGAAATGGACAAAAAGGGATTTAAGGAAAGTATAAATATTCCTAGTTATGTAGATTTTAAAAATAAAGATTTATATTTACCTATTTCTCCAGAATACATAACATCAAATGTTAATAATGAAGTTAAAATTAAAAATTTGCCTATATATTATTTTATAGAAGGAATGTTTTTTGCTATAGGAGCAGATGAAAATCTAAGATTTAATGAGGATTATGAATTAATATTAACTTATATTAAGGATACAGAAAATTGTATAAAAAGTATAATTTCTAAGAAAATAAATGATGATAAGCTAATAGATGCTTATTTACTTTTAAAGGGTTTCTATAGATACTCAAAAGATATTGATATTATGAGAAAACTTTTATTAGTAGGTGAGAGCTTAAGAGAGAAAGATAGTGCATTTAAAGAGATATTATTACAAAATATAGAATATTGTGAAGAAAATATATTAAAAGTTCCAGAAGCTTATCTTTATAAATCCTTAATATTAAAAGACGATAAAGATTTTAAAGGGGCAAAAGTCGCAATTAATGAATATTTAAACAATGGTGGAAAAAGAACAGAAGAGGTAAATATATTAATTGAGGATATTACTAATATTGCAAATTATGAAGTTGCAATAGAGTATTTAAATGACGACCCTGTTAAAACCATAAAATTATTAATTGAACTGTTAGAAAAGTTTGATGACAATCCATTAATATACTATTATTTGGGAGTTGCGTATAGGAAGCTTGAAAATTATGAAAAAGCTATTTATTACTTGAATGAAAGTTTAGAAAGAGAAAGTGGAATATATGAAGTAGTGGTTGAGCTGGGAATAAACTATGCATGTATAAATGATTTTAAAAGTGCAATTAAATACTTTAAAAAAGCCTTTGAAGTTACAAGAGAAGTAGAAATATGTACAAATATTGTTATGTGCTATATTAATTTAAATAATTTAGAAGAAGCTAAAATACATTTAGATATAGCTAAGAAAATAAATCCTGAAGATGAGATAGTAAAAGACTTAGAAAAAATGTTGAACAAATAGTTTTAAATTGCGAATATAAAGGCTAGGATAAATAGATATATTTCATAAGCAAATAGCTACGCAAAGAAGTACTAGGCTTGGAGAACTACTATGCCAAGAGTTTTGGTTAAACTCGCTGCTCTAAGACAAACCAACAACACTAAGGAGTAGTAGCTCTTCCTTCACCAAGTACTTCTACTTTCTCACTATATGCTTATTTCACCGTCTATTTACCTTCGCCAATTTATACTAAGAATTTAAATTAATAATGAATTAAGTTATTGGTAAAAAATAATAGGTAAGTGACATTAAAAATTAATTAAATGGAGTAGACTATAATTGAGCTTGTTCTCTGATACCTGTTCCCTATTACCTATAAAATCAAAGCAACTGTAAACTGCTCCTTGTGAACTGAAAAGATTGCTTCGCAAAATTTAACAATTGTGGTATTATATTTATGAATAATTTTACTTATGAATTATTAAGGAGAGAAAATGAAAGATAATAATTTTATTGATGTATTAGGATATAAAGTATATAGAAATAAATTATCTAGTGCATTAAGATATATTGATAGTTTTGAAAAGGTGCATATAGTGTCTGGAAATCCAGAAGTATTATATACAGGTCTTTATAATGATGAGTTGTTAAATAATTTTAAGTCTGATAAAGCATTTATAATACCGGATGGAGTTGGTCTTCAAATTGCAGCAAATTACTTAAAAACTCCTGTTGAAGAAAAAATAGCAGGTATAGATTTAATGAAGGAAATAATAAGAAAATGTACTAAAGAAAACAAGAAGATTTATTTGCTTGGAACAAATGATGAAAGTCTTAATGCTTGCGTTGCAAATTTGATGGTTAAATATCCTAAGATAAATATTGTAGGATATAGAAATGGATTTTTTAATATAGATGAAGCAGATGAAATAATAGAAGATATAAAAGAGAAAGAGCCATATGTGGTTTTTGTAGCTATGGGGTGTCCAAGGCAAGAACAATTTATAGTAAGATATATGGAAGAATTGCCATGTAAAATATTTATGGGGGTTGGTGGAAGCTTTGATGTAATTGCAGAAAAAGTTAATAGAGCTCCTAAATGGATGATAAATATTGGATTAGAGTGGTTATATAGAGTTTCAAGGGAACCCTGGAGAATAAAGAGACTTGGGAGTATTCCTAAATTTTTACTACTTGTTATTAAAAATAAAAAGGTGATGTATGAGTAAGAATAAGATTTTTAAAGCTACTTTTATAGTAATGATTATGACTATATTAAGTAGGATGATAGGTTTTGGTAGAGATATGCTAGCAGCATATCATTTTGGAGTAGAAGGGTCTTATGATATATATGTTGCTTCAGTTGCAATTCCTGAATCGGTGTTTATGATAGTTGGGCTTGCAATATCAACAACTTTTATACCGATACTTAGTGAAATTAGGCATAATAAAAGTAAAGACGAGATGTTTAAATTTTCAAATAATGTTATTACTATTTTAGGAATATTATCAATAGTTGTAATTGTATTAGGTTTAATATTTACAAAGGAAATGGTTAGTATATTTGTACCTAAGTTCACTAAAGAGCAAATTGAATTAACTATATTTTTAACTAGAATAACTTTATTAAATATAATTTTGTTATGTGTTAATGTTTGTTTTTTATCAATATTACAAGTATGTGAAGATTTTATTATTCCATCAATATTGGGATTGTTTTTTAACTTTCCAATAATAATCTATTTAGCTTTTTTTGGAGAAGTAAGCATTATAGGGCTAGCAATTGCAAATGTTGTAGGAAACTTACTTAGGGTATTAGTCCAAATTCCTTCATTATATAAGCAAGGTTATAAATTTAGATTATATATAAACTTAAAGGATGAACAACTTAAAAGCATGATGATTTTAATACTTCCCGTTATAGTTGGAGCAGGAGCTAATTCAATAAATATGCTTGTAGATAAAAGTTTAGCATCAGGATTAAATACTGGTGCAATGGCATCTTTAGAGTATTCACAAAGGATAGTTACATTTGCTAATACAGCGATAACAACATCAATAGTTTCAGTAATTTATCCTCTAATGGCAAATAGGCTAAATGCTGGCGATAAGCAAGGCTTTATAAAATACTTAACTAAATCAATAATAATAATTTGCTTATTTTTAATTCCAATAACTTTTGGAATGGTATTTTTAAGTAAAGAAATCGTTGCGGTATTTTATGAAAGAGGGAAGTTTGACTCAAGTGCTGTTATTTTAACTTCCATGGCTTTACTTGGATATTCATTGCAGCTACCATTTACAGGAATAAGAGATATATTAAACTCATCACTATTTTCAATGAAAAAAACAAAGGTTACTACAATCAATGGAATAATTGGAGTTGTAATAAATATAATTTTAAGTATTATTTTATCTAAATATATAGGGGTTTTAGGTATAGCTGTGGCAACATCTGTATCATCATTAGTGATAGCTTTGTTATTGTTAAATTCAACTAGAAAATTAGTTGGAAGTTTCAATATAAGTGAAGTTATTATTAAGATTAGTAAAATCATAGTAAGCTCAATATTAATGATTTTAATTCTCTATTTTACAAATACTTTATTAAGAGTAGAAAATTCTTTTGCAATTATTTTAATTGATGGAAGCCTTGGAGCCATGGTATTTATGATTATGTGTAGAATTCTAAAAATAGAAGAATTTAACGAAGCCTTAAATATGGTAAAGATAAAATTTAAGAAGGAGGGTTAAACTAAGAAGATGAAAATATTATTTATTGCATGTTACTCACCTTTAATTAATAATTCAGCATCAATTGAAACTCTTCAATATTTAAATAATTTAGCAAGGATTGAAGATAATGATATTCATTTATTAACAGTAAACTTTCCTTCAAATTCAATTTATTACGATGAATATATATTTAATATGTTAGATAAGAAAATTAATTTACATATAATATCAGGTGGAAAGTTATTTGAAGCAATTATGCCCAAGAAATATAAAGGAATAGTAAAGACTAATACTACTCTAGGGAAAGTCAAAATTAAGAGTGCTTTAAGAAAAGTAAAAAAAATGTTAGCAGTACCAGATATGTATTTATATTGGGCATTTAAAGCTAGTAAATATGGAATTAAACTTATGGAAAATGAAGCCTTTGATGTTATGTTTTCTATGCATGAACCACCATCTAGTCATATATGTGCATATAAGATTAAGAAGAAATTTTCAAACCTCAAATGGATAACATATTGGAGTGACCCTTGGCTTAAAGACTCTACACGAGAAGATTCAAGTTTTATAAGAAGAAATTTTGAGAAAAGATATGAAAGAAATGTAATTAATCTAGCAGATAAATATATTTTTGTAACAAAAGCTAATAGGGATGATTATATTGAAACCTATAATATAAAAAAAGAAGATACTTATATTATAACAAGAGGTTATGATGAAAAAACATATTTGGATATAAAAGAAAAAGAAAATCCGAAGTTAATAGATAAGAAGAAACTAAATATAGTTTATGCTGGAGAGATTTTTTCAAAGCTTAGAGATGTAAGACCTTTTATCGAAGCTATGAATAAACTAAGGCTAGATGACAATAAGTTATATGAAAATTTAAATATACTTTTCTTTGGAAATATAGATGATGAAGATATTAAATACGATTTATCTAAAATAAGTAATGTAAAAGTATCAAATAGAATACCATATAGAGAAGCTTTGGGATATATGATTAACGCAGATATATTGTTACTTTTTGGCAATAAGAATTCAAAACAAATACCAGCAAAAATATATGATTACTTTGGATGTAATGGATATGTATTAGTTATTTTAGGTGACGAAAAAGATCCTATAATAGATGTAGTGAAAGACTTAGATAAATGTAGTATAGCTTTGAATAATTCTAAAGATATTTCTGGGAAAATTGTAGAATTATCGCAAAATATATTAAGTGGAAATGACTCAAATCCAATTAAGGAATATGAGTGGGAAAATATATCGAAAAAATTAAATTGCATTTTAAAGGGGGAGTAGTAATGCATATTATGTTTATACCATCATGGTATCATAATAAAAGAAATCCAGTTCATGGAAGCTTTTTTAAAGAGCAGGCACTAGCCCTTCAAGAATGTGGAATCAAAATTACTATTGCTTATAATGAAATTTGGCCATTGACATTAGCTTTTAAGATAAAAGAAAAAAAAGGTTTAAATTATGAGATTGAGGAAGGCTTAAAAACATATAGATACAAAAATTTTAATTACCTTCCTAAGAATCCTATGATGTTTAAAGTATTTAACAGAAGATTAGAAAAGTTATATAAAGAAATAATAAAAAAAGAAGGGAAAATAGATATAATACATTGCCAATCTTCGTTTTGGGCTGGAATAAGTGCAAATTATATTTCAAAAAAGTATAATATTCCACTAGTAATAACGGAGCATTCTTCTTTGAAAAAAGCTGTGTATATAAAGGACAGTTATAAGCCTTTAATAAAAAAGTCTTATTCTGAAGCCGATACACTTATAGCCGTAGGAAGTGGATTAAAAAAAGAAATGTCAGAGTTTTGTGGAAGAAAAGACATAAATATTATACATAATTTAATACCTATGGAAAACTTCTACATAAGTAATACTAAAAATGAAAAATTCACTTTTTTTTCTTTAGCATTCTTAGAAGGGGAAAAGGGCATGGATACTCTTGTAAGATCATATGCTAAATATTTTAAAGGAACAAATTGTAAGTTATTAGTAGGTGGAGATGGAAGTCAAAAGGATTTTTTAATTAAGTTGTGTGAAGAGTTAAAAATAGAAAGTCAAGTAGACTTTCTAGGAGCTTTGTCTAGAAAAGAAGTTTCACATTATATGAGCATATGTGATTCCTTTGTTTTAGCATCAAGATATGAAACCTTTGGAGTTGTTTATATTGAAGCTTTGGCATCAGGGAAACCTATTATAGGAACTTATAATGGCGGTGCAGAAGATATTATAAACACTAAAAATGGATTAATAGTAAAGGTTGATGATATTGATGAATTAGGAAATGCAATGAAATATATAATGGAAAATATGAATTCTTATAATCCACAAGATATAAGAAATGAATGTATATCAAGATTTTCTAAAGATAAAATAATAAGAGAAATACTAAAAGTTTATGATTTAATATTAAGTAAGAGAGGTTGATTATGTTATTTAAAGAATATAGTATAGATAAATTTATAGAAGAATTATCTTCAGATGCACCTTCACCAGGAGGAGGAAGTACCGCAGCGTTAGTAGCAGCTTTATCTAGTGCGTTGAATTCTATGGTTTATTCACTAACAATAGGCAAAAAGGTATTTGAAAAATTGGAAGATACTGAAAAAAGCAAAATGGTGAAATTGCAGGAGGAATCTAAAGAATTTATTGAAAAGTCTCAAAGTTTTATGGAACAAGATAGAATAGATTTTTTGAGTTTAATGGATAGCTATAAACTACCTAAGGATAGCGAAGAAGAGGCTACATTAAGAAAAGAAAAGATTGTGAAAAATACTATAAAAGCTATGAAAACACCACTATTATTAGCAGAAGAATGTGTTGAATTTTACGATAATATTGAATTTGCAGTTAAATATGGTAATAAAAATTTGATTTCTGATGCAGGTGTTGCAACTATTTTATTACATTCAGCAATAGAAAGTTCTATAATTAATGTGAAGGTTAATTTAAACTTTTTAAGAGAAGAAGAAATTTGTGATGAAATAGAGAATAAATGTAAAACTATACTTAACAACTCTTATGTTAGAAAATGCAATCTTATGAATGCAGTTGAAGATATAATATATCCTAAAAGAATATAGTCTCAAAAGAGACTATATTTTTTTAGGGCAATTCATTTAAAGATTTAAATTTATATCCTTGCGTTTTAAGTTCTTGAATTACGGTTTTTAGGACTTTGGTGTTTGTATCAGAGACAGCATGTAATAACATTATAGAACCTGGATGAGCTCCATTTACTATTTTCTTTATTGCAGCAGATTCTTCAGGTTGATTGTTAATAAGCCAGTCTTTGTAAGCAAAGCTCCAAAATATTGTCTTGTATCCTAAATCCTGAGTTTTCTTTAAGGAATTTCTAGAATACTTACCCATTGGAGGTCTAAAAAATTTAGGCATATCCTGTGAAGTTAAGGTTTTAAACTCATCTTCTACCTCAGTAAATTCCTTGGTAAACTTCTCATTATCTAAAATACTGGCCATGGATGGATGATGTGATGTATGATTACAAACTAGATGCCCTTCATCCACCATTCTTTTAACTATATCAGGTTGTTCTTTGATATAAGGCTTAACCACAAAAAATGCAGCAGGGACTTGTTCATCTTTTAAAATGTCTAAAATCTTTGGAGTATTACCATTTTCATAGCCTTCATCAAAAGTTAGGTATAATATTTTGGAGTTTGTATCACCCACATAGTAAGCACCAAAGTCACTAAAAAAGTCAGCGGACTCTTTAGGTGGTTCTGGAGTTTTCCCTTTTTCTCTATTAACAAAATACCAATTAAGTTCTAAGTCATCAGAGGTTAGAGCTTTTATAGGGGGAAAAGAAAAAGTGCAAATAATAATTAGAGATAATATTAAAGTAGTAAATATATTTACTTTTTTCATTATTTCACCACCTTTTATTAAGTATATTTAAGGGTGCAAGTTGTTAATAAAAATTAAATCATCTTAACTACAACTTATAGTTTTATTTTTATCTAAAATAATTCTTTTACACATAGAAATACAATGTATAAATGCTATTAATTGGCGATTTTATTCATTTCATAGTACACAATTCACAATTTTGGGGATAAAGTAACATGTAATAAGGAACACGTTACAAATTTTATAATATAAGACTCTGCTCTAGAAAATTGCTTCACAATTCATAAAGTAGTATCAATTCTTATATTTTAAGATTAAATACTAAATCCTTATTATAGCTTATATATGTTGAAATAATTAATATTGTAGAGTATAATTTTAAAGATATGATTTAAGAGAAGAAAGGAATGTACATAGATGAATTTGGGAATAGTTGGTTTACCAAACGTAGGTAAAAGTACTTTATTTAATGCAATTACAAAAGCTGGAGCGGAGTCAGCAAACTATCCTTTTTGTACTATAGAGCCAAATGTTGGAGTAGTTAGTGTACCAGATAAAAGATTAGATGTTTTAGAAAAAATGTATAATACTAAGAAGAAAGTTTATACTGCAGTTGAGTTTTATGATATAGCAGGATTAGTAAAAGGTGCTTCAAAAGGTGAAGGATTAGGAAATAAGTTTTTATCTCATATAAGAGAAGTTTCTGCAATTGTTCATGTTGTAAGATGCTTTGATGATGGAAATGTTGTTCATGTTGAAGGTTCAGTTGATCCAATAAGAGATATAGAAACTATAAACTTAGAACTTATATTTGCTGATTTAGAAGTTTTAGAAAGAAGAATGGAAAGATCAATTAAGCAAGTAAGGTCTGGAGATAAGAAAGCTAAGGAAGAGTATGCATTAATGGAAAAAGTTAAAGCACATTTAGAACAAAACCTACCTATAAGAACATTAGAAGTTACTGAAGAAGAAGAAGAATTAATAAAAGGATTATTTTTAATAACTTCCAAACCAGTACTTTATGCATGTAACATATCAGAAGATGATATGATGGAAGGAAATACAAATAATAAATATGTACAAAAGGTAAAAGATCATGCTGAAAGTGAAAATTCAGAAGTTGTTGTTGTTTGTGCAAAGCTTGAAGAAGAGTTATCAGGTTTAGAAGAAGAAGAAAAACAAGAAATGTTAAATGAATATGGATTAACAGAGTCAGGTCTAGATCAACTTATTGGTGGAAGCTATAAATTATTAGGACTTATAAGCTATTTAACAGCAGGAGTTCAAGAAGTAAGAGCTTGGACTATTAAGGAAGGGACAAAAGCCCCTCAAGCAGCTGGTAAAATACATTCAGACATAGAAAGAGGATTTATTAGAGCTGAAATAGTCTCTTATGATGCTTTAGTAGAATGTGGTTCAGAAGCAGCTGCTAAGGAAAAAGGTCTTTATAGATTAGAAGGTAAAGAATATGTTATGAAAGATGGAGATGTAGTAAACTTTAGGTTTAATGTTTAATTATATTAAAAAAAGACTGATTAATATCAGTCTTTTTTTATTTTCGAAATATTTTAACAAAATTTCGTGTGATTTCATTAATTATGTAAAATAAATTATTAAAAAGTTAAATAATTCTTGAAGAAATCATTAAAATTCTATAGAATAGTAGTATAGAGTGGTTAAAAGTGGTTAAAAGTGGAGTGAATTTATAAGAAGGTAGGGATAAAGATGTTTATAGGAGAATATCAACATGCTATAGATGCTAAAAATAGAATGATAGTTCCTGTAAAGCTAAGAGAAGGTTTAGGTAATAATTTTGTAATTACTAAGGGCTTAGATGGATGTCTTTATGCTTATCCAATGGATGAATGGAAAACTCTTGAGAATAAATTAAAATCTTTACCACTTACTAATAAAGATGCAAGAGCATTTGTTAGATTCTTTTTTTCTGGGGCTTGCGAAGTGGAAGTAGACAAACAAGGAAGAGGCTTAATTTCTCAGAATTTAAAAGAATATGCATGTATAGAAAAGGAAATAGTAAGTATAGGAGTACTAACTAGAGTTGAAATTTGGAGTAAAGAAAAATGGCAAGAATATAATGAGTCAGATATAGATTTTGATTCTATTGCTGAAAAAATGAGTGATTTAGGAATATAAGGAGTAGTGTTATGGAATTTAAACATATATCTGTGCTTTTAAATGAATGCATAGAAGGATTAAATATTAAAGAAAATGGAATATACGTTGATGGGACACTAGGTGGTGGAGGACATTCTTTAGAGATATTAAAAAAGCTTTCAAAAGAAGGAACCTTGATTGGTGTAGATCAAGATAAAGATGCTCTTAAAGCAGCTAGTGAAAGGTTACAAAACTTTGGGAATGTAAAGTTTGTTCATAGTAATTTTTATAATATCGATTCTATTTTAAATTCTTTAGATATTGAGAAAATAGATGGAATGCTTATGGACTTAGGGGTGTCATCTTATCAACTAGATGAAGGAGATAGAGGATTTAGTTACATGCAAGATGCACCTTTAGATATGAGAATGAATAGAGAAAATTCATTATCTGCATATGAAGTTGTAAATAATTATGAAGAAGAAGAAATCTACAGAATAATAAGAGATTATGGAGAAGAAAAATTTGCTAAAAGAATTGCTAGGTTTATAGTAGAAAACAGAAAAAATAAACCTATAGAAACTACTTTGGAATTAGTTGAAATAATTAAGGCTGCTATACCAGCTAAAGCAAGAAGAGAAGGGCCTCATCCAGCAAAAAGAACATTCCAAGCTATTAGAATAGAAGTTAACAGTGAATTATCTATATTAAATAAAGCTATAGAAGATGGAGTAAATAGACTAAATAAAGGTGGAAGAATGGCAATAATAACTTTCCATTCATTAGAGGATAGAATAGTTAAACTTAAATTTAAAGAATTAGCAACAGCGTGTACATGTCCAAAAGATTTTCCAATCTGTGTATGCGGTGGAGTAGCTAAAGTTAAATTAATAAGCAGAAAAGCTATAGATCCTAGTAAAGAAGAGATTGAAGAAAATCCAAGAAGTAGAAGTGCTAAATTGAGGATTATAGAGAAGATTTAAAAAAAGTTAAGTAAAATGTATGGGGGATGTAATAAAATGGTCGATAGAGAATATGATTATATAAGAGGTAATACAGCATTAAATCCTAAAAGAAAATATAATGATATAGACAGAAGAATAGAAAAAGAGAATCAAGAAAAAAAACAAAGAGAACTGCAAAGAAAAGAAAGAGATGCAAAAAAGGCTATTGTTAAAAACATCCTTCAAGTATCTTGTATTGTATTAATTTTAGGAGTTGGTACTATAGCAAGAGATGGTAAAGTTTATAAAATGCAAAAGGATCTTTTAAAAGTGAAAAGTGAAATAAAGACTGTTACTGCTGAAGGAGAAGCACTAAGAGTAAAGTTATTAAAAGACAATGGAAGGTTTGTAGATATAAAGAATATTGCTAATAATGTCGGAATGAAAATGCCACAAAAGGATGATTCAGTAGAAATAGATTTAAGTAAAAACTTTTTTGCAAACATAGATGAATAAACATAAGTAATAAAATAGTACACGTGCCAAGACAAAGAGTGTTAAGTTACACTCAACATGTTTTTAATTAATTACATGGAGGCATTGATGTGAATAGAAAGAATTATAGAGATAAAGCGCTAATGAAAAAAAGAATGTCATTAGCGCTTACCGCATTAACATGTTTATTTGCTCTTTTAATATTTAGATTATCTTACATAATGATAGTTAAAAGAGGCGAATATTCAGCAAGGGCCGAAGAACAGTGGACAAGTGAAGTTAAAATTGATGCAAGAAGAGGTAGGATACTAGATAGGAATGGAGTAGAACTAGCAGTATCTGCAAATGTTTATAGAGTAGATTTTGATTTGAATTCAATAAGGTCACATTTAAGAAAGGAAAATTTAACTAATGATTCTATAGCACCTAAAATAGCTGAAGCTTTAGAGTTGGATTTGGAAAAAGTATTAAAAAAACTTAATACAAAGCTTCCAAGTGGGGCTGATGCTGGTGGTGCAAATTTAATTAGAAGAATAGAAAAAGAACCGGCTGATAAAGTAAAAGAATTAAACATACCTGGGGTAATAGTATCTCCAGATACCAAAAGATATTATCCAAATGGGAACTTCCTTGCACACGTGCTAGGAAGTACTAACATTGATGGGCAAGGATTAACTGGAGTAGAATTACAATACAATTCTTATTTATCAGGAACACCAGGATTGCGTATATCAGAAATAGATAAATATAATGATGAGCTCCCATACACTATTTCAAAATTTACGCCTCCAATAGATGGGAAGGATGTTATTTTAACTATAGACTCTAATTTGCAAGCTTTTGCAGAAAAAGTAGCTGAAAAGGGATATAAAGATAATCAAGCAAAGCAAGTTTCTATAATAATAATGAATCCTACTAATGGTGAAATTTTAGCAATGGTGAACAAACCTGATTTTAATCCTAATAATCCTTATGAAGGCGCAGAAAATTATGAAGGATCCAATACTGCAGAAAAAGTTCAAAAAATGTGGAGAAATCATTTGATTAATGATACATTTGAACCAGGATCAATTTTTAAAGTTGTAACTATGATAGGAAATTTAGAGGAAGGGCTTGTTAAAGAGTCCGATACCTTTACTTGTAATGGAAGCTTAAAAGTTGGACCACATACAATAAAATGTTGGAAAACATCAGGACATGGAACTCAAATATTACCAGAGATACTTCAGAACTCATGTAATGTTGGTTTTATGGAACTTGGTAAAAGAATAGGAAAAGAAAAATTAAATGAATATATTAAAAAATTAGGATTTGGTAAGATTAGTGGAGTTGATTTGCCTGGAGAAGCAAAAGGAATAACTAAAAAAACTGAAGATATTACTGAAGCGGATCTTGCTACAATTTCATTTGGTCAAACTAACACTGTAAATGCAATTCAATATATGACTGCTTTTAATAGTATAGTAAATGGCGGAAAATTAATTCAACCTCACATAATGAAAGAAATTACATCTAAAGATGATGAAGGTAATATAGTTGTAGATAAAAATTTTGAACCAACAATAACAGAAGTTTTAAGTGAAGAAAAGACAGCTATACTTAGAGATTATTTAGAAAGAACTGTTTCTTATGGTGGATCAAGCAAAGCATATGTTGAAGGATATCATACTGCAGCTAAAACAGGTACAGCTCAAAAAGTTAATCCAAATGGTGGTGGATATGAGTCGGGGAAATATATTTCTTCTTTAGCGGGTTTTGCACCAGCTGACGATCCTAAAGTTTCAATATTTATTTCTATAGATGAACCTGGAACAGGTACTTATTATGCAGGACAAATAGTTGCCCCTCTTGCAAACATATTATTTACAGATATATTCAATTATATGAGTTCAGAAATATCAAAAGATGATATAGATAGTATAGTTAAAGACGTAGTTATTCCAGAAATAAGGGGTCTTGAAGTTAGTGAAGCTAAAAAAATATTAAAAGAATATAATTTAGAGTATAATATTGATGGAAATGGGTCTATAATAACAGATGTGAAACCTTATCCAGGCTATACTGTTAAAGAAAATTCTAAGATTAATATAGACACAGGGGACTCAGAGTCTTATAATAAAAATGTTATTATGCCTGATTTAAGGGGATACTCTTTAGATTCAGCAACTAAACTTTTAGAGGATCTAGGGATAAGCTACACCTCAGAGGGTAAAGGAGCTATAATAAAGCAAAGTGTTCCAAAAGGTGAAATGATTAAAAAGGGAACTAATGTAAAACTTATATTAAGTGATGAATACGGAGATTAATTTAGAATATCCCTTTACATTAGCATGTGGGAAACTCACATGCTAAAATTTTATACAAAAGACATGGGGAATTCTTTTTAGAATAATAAGGAGATGGTGAAATGAAGTTATTAGATTTATTAAAGGGAGTAAGTTATCAATTATTAAGTGGAGAATTAGAAAAGGAAATAAATAATATTCAATACGATAGTAGAAAAATAAAAGCAGATGACTTATTTGTATGCCTTACAGGATTTGAAGTTGATGGACATAATTATGCTAATAAGGCAATAGAAGCAGGGGCAAAAGTAATAATTTGTGAAAAGAATATAGATATTGAAGAAAATGACATAACAGTATTACTTGTTAAAGAAGGAAGAAAAGCTCTTGCTGTAATGGCTGCTAACTATTATGGACATCCAACTAAGAAATTAAAGTTAATAGGTGTTACAGGGACAAATGGAAAAACTACAACGGTGTATCTTTTAAAATCTATGTTAGAAAAAGCAGGTAAAAAAGTTGGTTTAATTGGAACTATCGCTAATTATATAGGTGATAATAAACTTAAGTCAGAAAGAACTACTCCTGAATCATTAGAGCTTCAAAAATTATTTAAGGATATGGCAGAGGCAGAGTGTGAATATTGCGTTATGGAGGTTTCATCACATTCATTATATTTAGATAGAGTATATGGATGTGAATTTGAAGTAGGAATATTTACGAATTTAACAAGAGACCATTTAGATTTCCATAAATCTTTTGATAATTATTATGATGCAAAATTTAAATTGTTTGAAAGAAGTAAGTCTTGCATAATAAATGTTGATGATGATTTTGGTTATAGAGTTTTAAAAGATGTTGAAAAATTAGAAAATAAAGAAATAAAGACGTATTCAATAAAGCATGAAAGTGATTTTAAAGCCTCAGACCTTATATTAAAAGAAGGAGACATACACTTTAAGATAAATGGAGAAGAAGTTAATTCTGTTTTACCTGGAGAATATAATGTGTATAATGCTCTAGGTGCTGTGGGGGCAATGAGTATTTTAGGTATAGATAAAGAATCTATGAAAAAAGGTTTATTAGATGTTGTTGTACCTGGTAGATGTGAAAGAATAGGATATAAATATGATATACCATATGATATAATAATAGATTTTGCACATACTCCTGATGGATTAAAAAATATTTTAGAAACATTAAAAGGTTTTACTAAAAATAGATTGATAGCTGTTTATGGATGTGGCGGAGATAGAGATAAAGTAAAAAGAGCTGAACTTGGAAGAATTGGAACTGAAATTGCTGATTTAGCAATAATTACATCAGATAATCCAAGAGAAGAAGATCCAATGATAATTATAAAAGAAATAGTTGCAGGTATTAAAAAGTCAAATTATTTAGCAATTGAAAATAGAGTTGAGGCAATTAAGCTTGCTTTAGGCATGGCTGAGGAAGGTGATGTGATTGTTTTAGCTGGAAAAGGACATGAAAATTATCAAATTGTTAATGAAGGTACAATTCATTTTGACGAAAGAGAAATAGTAGATGATATTTTAGCAAATAAGAAGAAATAATTAGAGGTGGATAAATTGGAATTATCTTTAAAAGAACTTTTAGAAGCTGTAAATGGCGAAGTAATATTTATGGGGAAAACTGAATTTAATAGTATTTGCATTGATACAAGAAAAATAGAAAAGAATAACATATACTTAGCTATAAATGGTGAAAATTTTAATGGAAATAAATTTGTTTTAGAGGCTTTTGAAAAAGGATCTTCAATAGCAATAATTGATGAAGTGTTATTTGATTTAAATGATACAGAGAATTTAGAAACAGTAATAAAGGTTGAAGATACAGAAAAAGCTTTATTACAACTTGCTCATTACTATAGAAAAAAGTTAGACTTAAAAATAGTAGGTGTTACTGGGTCATGTGGAAAAACTTCCACAAAGGATTTAATTGCGGCATTTTTAAGTGAGAAATATAAGGTTTTTAAAACTAAAGGAAACTTTAATAATCAAATAGGATTACCTCTTATGATTTTAGAACTTGATAGTTCAGTAGATGTTGCAGTTTTAGAAATGGGGATGAGTAACCTAGGAGAAATAGATGTTCTTGCAAACTGTGCAAGACCTGATATAGCCGTTATTACTAACATAGGGTTATCTCATATAGAAAACTTAAAAACTCAAGAGAATATATTGAAGGCTAAAAGTGAGATATTCAATTATTTTGGTGAAGAAAACTCTCTTATAATAAATGGAGAAGATGACAACCTCTCAAAAATAAAAGATAAGTGTTTTGAAATTCTAAAAATTGGATATAATCATGAATATGATGTTTATGCATTTAATATTATACTAGAGGAGGACAAAACAACATTTACTGTTAAAGATAAAGAAGAAGAAATTATATTTACAATACCGATGGCTGGCAAACATAATGTATTAAATTCAATGCTTGCAATAGAAGTGGCTAAAAAATTAAATGTAACTTTTGATGAAATGAAGAGAGGGATAAAAAATTTAGAGGCTACATCAATGAGATTGCAAGTTATTAAAGCGAATAAGATAACAATTATAAATGATTGTTATAATGCTAGCCCAGATTCGATGAAATCTTCAATAGATGTACTTAATACTTATAAAATAGGAAGAAAAATAGCTATACTTGGGACTATGAATGAACTAGGTGAAGAATCTGTAAATTCTCATAAAGAAGTAGGAAAATATGCTTTAAATAAAGTTGATTTATTAATAGCAATAGGAAAATACAAGGATTGTTTTAAAGAAGGATTTACAAGCGAAAACTTAATTACTTTTACTACAAAAGAAGAGTGTATAAATAATTTAAGCACTATAATTAAAGAAAATGATGTAGTTTTAGTAAAGGCTTCAAGAGGTATGAAGTTTGAAGATATAGTTAGTTCATTGGAAGAAGTCTCAATATAACGAAGGAGGTGAACTGTCCTTTTTATAGGACAGGAACAATGGGGGATAAATTAATAGATATATTTACATCAAATTTAACTTTGGGATTAGTATTAGCTTTCATAATATCGTTAGTACTAGGACCTATAACAATACCAATGCTTAGAAGATTAAAGTTTGGTCAAAATATAAGAAAAGAAGGGCCTCAAAGCCATCTGAAAAAAGCTGGAACTCCAACTATAGGAGGAGTTATATTTATAATTTCAACGGCTATAGTAATGGTGGTTATGAGATTTAATCCAACAGATGAAGCTATGATTGCACTTTATTCATTACTTGCTTTTGGGTTTATAGGATTTTTAGATGATATTCTAAAGATTGTGAAAAAGGAAAATGAAGGATTAAAAGCATGGCAGAAGATGTTATTATTAGTTATATTTTCAGCTGCCATAGCAGTATATGGATATGTTAACTTAGGAACAAGTTTAAGAATACCATTTATAGAGACAAAAATTCCGCTTGGTGTACTTTATATTCCTTTTGTAATAGTTTATTATGCAGGTGCAACTAATGCTGTTAATTTAACAGATGGGTTAGATGGCTTGGCGTCAACTGTAAGTGTTTTAGTACTAACATTTTTTGCAGTTGTAGCATTTGTAATGAAACATGAATCATTAGCAGTATTTTCAATTGTATTAGCAGGTGGGTTATTGGGATTTTTAAAATTCAATGCATACCCTGCCAAAGTATTTATGGGTGATACAGGATCCTTAGCAATTGGAGGTGCTATAGCTACTATTGCATTAATCTTAGAACTGCCGTTAGTATTATTTATTGTTGGTGGAATATATGTTTTTGAAACAATATCAGTAATACTGCAAGTTTCTTCTTATAAATTAAGAGGAAAAAGATTATTCAAAATGGCACCAATTCATCATCATTTTGAGCAAGAAGGATGGAGTGAAACAAAAATTGTTACAGTTTTTGCTATAGTAACTGTAATATTGAGTTTTATAGGATTTATAGCCCTTTAATCACTGAATTGGAGGAGTTTTTATGAGAGAAAAAAAAGCCCATGTAAAAGTGGGCGAAATTGACTATGGTATATTTTATTCTGTTATATTTTTATTAGCAATAGGGGTAATTATGATATACTCAGCAAGTTCATACTATGCGATGTTTAAAGAGGGCGATAGTATGGTGTACTTAAAAAAACAATTGATTTGGGCAATTACTGGGTTGATAGCTATGGGTTTTATGGTTAGTTTTGATTATCATAAGTTAAAAAGAATTACTCCACATCTTTTAATAATAACAGTGCCATTGTTAATAGCAGTATTTTTCTTTCCAGCAGTAAATGGTGCGAAAAGATGGATCCAACTTGGACCATTATCATTTCAACCATCAGAGCTTACGAAATATGTTGTAGTTTTATTTTTAGCTATGAGCTTAGATTTAAAAGGAGATGGAGTTAAAAAGTTTTGGTCTGGTATAGTACCATATCTTGCAGTATCAGGATTTTTTGCGGCGATGATATTAGCTGAAAAAAACTTAAGTATAGCTGCAATAATTATGATTGTTACTTTTATAATGTTATTTGTAGCAGGAGGAAGAATTCAAGATTTATTTGGTAAGGTTGCTCCAGTATTATTAGTTGCGGTTATGCTATTTATCTTCGGAGAAGATTACAGAAGAGCTAGAATGCTTAATTTCTTAAATCCGTGGAAAGATCCAGCTGGAGATGGATATCAGTTAATTCAATCTTTTTATGCGTTAGGTGCTGGAGGAGTAACAGGATTAGGACTTGGACAATCAAGACAAAAGACTTTGTATATGCCAGAACCTCATAATGATTTTATATTTTCTATTATAGGTGAAGAACTCGGATTAATTGGTTGTTTATTTATAATTGGGCTATTTATATTTTTTGTATGGAGAGGTATAAAGGTAGCAATGAAAGCTAAGGATAGTTATGGAACATTATTAGCTATAGGAATAACATCAATAATTGCAGTTCAAGCCATTATTAATATTGCAGTAGTAACAGGTTCTATGCCTGTAACAGGGGTTCCGATGCCATTTATAAGTTATGGGGGTACATCTCTTGTAATAAATATGATGGCGATGGGAATACTTTTAAACATATCAAGGCAGGTTCAAGGAAAAGATATATAAGTGGTTATTGTAAAGAGTGAGTTTTATTGTTAATTCTCACTCTTTTCCATGTGGAAAAAGTATTAAATTATTATAAAAATATTAAATTATTATAAAAAGTTTAAATTTAGTAAAAATAATAATGAAAAAATACCCAGAAAGTGATATTATTATAGTAAGTGATTATATTATGTAAAAGTAGGAGAATTATGAATAATACAAATCAATTTATAAGAAGAAAAAGGAAGAAGAAAGTAATAAAAAGATTAATTTTAGCTTTGTTTGTTTTTACAATTGGAATAATAATATTTATATATAAATCACCTGTATTTAATTTAAAAAAA
>JAQCTH010000057.1 GCA_027686065.1 Clostridiaceae bacterium AF10-41 | reverse complement strand
TTTTTAGTTTTATTAGCACTAGAAGTTATTTTATGAAAAGTTGTAAAAGAAATAAATCTATACAACAAATATAAGGTATAACAAACTATTTAAAGGAATAACATTTATCTCTTATTGAAAAAGCTTTATTACTATGGTATAATATATTTATAGTAGTGAAAATAACAATATGAAATAAAGAGGTAGGTTTATTATGAATAGTGGATTAAAAACGGGATTATACATAGTAGGTAGTTTTTTAATAATTGGATTAGTTGCATCTATAGCGATTAAACTTTTAATATGGCTTTTACCTATTATATTAGTTTTATATGTTATATTTAAAATAAAAGAATATTTTTCAAGTAAAATAGGTAAAAACTCAAGTGATACTAATTATACTTCGGAATTTAATACTAATTTTAGTGATGAATATTCAACTAAGAGTGATGATTCTTCTAGTGAAGTAATAGACGTTGAATATGAAGATATAAGTAAATAATTATTTTAGAACTCAGCAGTTGCTGAGTTCTTCTATTTAAAATAAGGTTTGATACTGTGAACTTTAGAAAACTTAAGATATTCTATGAAACTGCTAGATATTTAAATATGATAAAAGTAGCAAAAAATATTGAGAAGCTGATCCTTGAAAATAAAATATATTTCGTATTTTTTGTATTTGTTGAAGGAGAAATTTATTGTGATGAAATAATAAAAAAAATTCAACAGTAGGATCAGCAAGCTTTGCTATATTTATAGGAAGCGTGTTAGGAAACACTATATTTAAAGTAAATAAATATGAAAATGGGACTAAGTTTGCAGAAAAAGATCTTTTAAATTACTCTAATGTAATTAAAAATTAAGGGGTTGAAATTTTCTTAAAAGTATTGATAAAATTGTTATAATTACAAAACTAGTAAAAAATTAGAAAAGAATATATAATAATAATAGAGGTGATATTTTGAAAGAAAATATATTGATAATTGAAGATGATGAAGATATAAGCCATATATTAAAGTTTTCATTAACTAGAGAAGGATATCAAGTTAAGATAAATGATAATGGATTAAGAGTAGAGAATGATATACAAACCTTTAAACCGGATTTAATATTATTAGATATTATGTTAGGTGATATAGATGGGTTTTCTATTTGCAAGGAAATTACAAATTATAAAATACCTATAATTATACTTACAGCAAGAATTGATATTACAGATAAGATTCTTGGACTTGAATTAGGAGCCGATGATTATATTACAAAACCTTTTGATATTAGAGAAGTAATAACAAGAATTAGAGTAGCTTTAAGAAGAAAAAAAGAAATTGTAAATCAAGATAATGTTTATAGTGGTAATATTAGTATTTCTGAGCAGAGTAGAATTGTAGAATGTAATGGTGAAGAGATAAGACTTAAACCAAAGGAGTTTGATCTTTTATTATTTTTAACAAAAAACAAAAATAGAGTTTATTCAAGAGATGATTTATTAAATTTAGTTTGGGGATATGATTTTATTGGAGATACAAGGACTATAGATGTACATATAACAAGATTACGGCAAAAGTTAAAAAAGGAAGTAAACATAGAAACTGTTTTTGGGGTAGGTTATATGTTAAAGGAAAGTAATGCTAACAATAAGGCGTAAATATGGACTAGTATTATCCGTAATTTTCATTATGTTCACAATTATATCCAATAGAGTATTAAATAAATTTTTTTATAAAAATTTCAAAGAGTATATAACAAATGATATGGATAAAAATTATCAGGTTTCACTTAGTAGCTTAAATGATTATTTAGCCATTAATAATATTTATAAAGATGAGATAACGTTAAGGAATTTAAATAATAAAGTAATTAATTTCATTTTAAATAGAGCTTATTGTCAAGGAGCTTTGTATGATTTAGATGGTAATTTATTATTAAAAGGAGCAATTAATGAAAAAGAATTAGATTTAAATATATATGTGCTATCCCAAGAAACTTTAAATATGGTTAAAGATAATAAGGCTATTATAGATATTGAAAGAAGATCTAATAGTATTATTGGAAAGGTAAGTTATTTAATATATGGTAAAAATAAAGAAGCTATAGGAATTATGACACTAATGAATAATTATGAAAAAGATTATATAAGAAATCAAAATATCAATGAATTAGTCAATTACATTTTTGCTGGATTTTTCTTAATAATATTAATGTCTATATACTTCTTATCATCAAAAATAGTGAATCCTTTAATACTTCTTAAAAATAAAGTTTCAGAAGTAGGAAGAGGTAATTATCCATCAAAAATTGATATTACTTCAAATGATGAGGTAGGAGTTTTAGTTGACTCATTTAATTTAATGAGTGAGAAGTTGAAAAAGAAAGATGAACAAGAAAAAAATATTTTTAGAAATATAACCCATGAATTAAAATCACCAATTACTAGTATTTCAGGATATGCACAAATACTAAGTGAAGATAACTTTGAAGATGAGGAATTTAAAACCATAGCGATAAAAAGAATTGCTTTTGAAGCTAAAAGAATGAATGAGTTAGTAGGTACACTTTTAAATATCTCAAAGCAAACAAGCGATTTAGAAGAATACTCTTTTGAAAATGTTAATTTCAAATTTATTTTAAATGATATAATTCAAGCTAATTTAATAAATATAAAGGAAAAATCATTAGAAATAGTTAATGAAACAAATGATATTATTATAAACGGTAATAAACAATATTTATATATATTAGTGAATAACTTAGTAGAAAATGCAATAAAATATTCAAATAATAATAGCAAAATAATTATTGAATTAAAAAACATTAATGAACATATAGTTTTCTCAATCTTATCAGAAGGAGAAGTTATTCCAATTGAGAAGAAAGAAAGTATATTTGAACCATTTGTTAAAGTTGATGATGATAGAAAAAATAAGAAAAATTCTCATGGACTAGGATTATATATTTGTAAAAATATCATTGAAGCTCATAATGGGACAATAGAAGTAGAGATAGATGGAAGTAAATCTAAATTTATTGTCAAATTCACATATTTTAATACTTTGGAAACATCTTAATATTATTCCAATAACAATTAATTATTATAATGAATATAGAAAGTGATTGGAGGAATTAATATGAAAAGAAAATATTTAGTATCATTACTTGCAATGGTAATGATACTGATATCAGTAGGATGTTCAAAAGAAAGTAGCGAAAATGTAGTATTAGAAACAGAAAAGGTTGTTATTGATGAGAATACAAAAGTCAAGAAAAATGAAGATTTTCAAATTAGAAAGGTTACAGAAGTAGAACTTCCGGATACTGGAGCTATTTATAGAATAGCTTATATAAAGGAAAATATTATCCAACTTATTTATCAAAATGAAGATGATATTATTAGAGAAGTAAGCATTGGTAAGCTAGATGGTGATAATAAAGTTAGTTGGACTTATAAAAATATTGAAGGTAAATCATATTCCGCTAATTCGTATAATGGAATTTACTCAAATAGGATAAAAAAGGATAATAAAGTATATGCTATTAATAAGTATGGAGAATTAGAAGAGGTAACTATATATACTAAATTAATTGAAGAACAAGGAAATCTACTTTATTATGCTCATGATTCCTACAGAAATGGTACTATAGATACAGTATTAGTAGGAAGTGAGAAAGAACAAAAATTTGCTTTAATAGATATCCCAAATGAAAAATATTATGTTATTCCAAAAGAATTAAGAAGTAATGATAAAAATGGAGGATTAAGAGAAATATTAGGAATAGAGGGAGATAAGATTTATGTTAACTATCAGTATGTGGAAGGATACTATTCAGATGATTTCGATCCAACTCAAGAGCATGATACAAAAAATACTATAGGATATATTGAAAATAATAAGTTCACTAAAATATTATCAGATAATGATGGTATCGAAATTGATACTAGAGGAGAAATGATTTATGAAAATGGTAGAATATTATTTTCAGGTTTTGCAGAAGGTAAAAATGGAATTTGGAATTATGATATAGATAACAAGAAGCTTAAAAATGTCGTTGAGGTAGAGAGTGGTACATTTTTTACATTTCACATAAGTGAAAATAAAGATAAAGTTATTATAAGTAGTTTGAAACCTGCTTTAGAAAAAGATGAAAAAAGAAATGATAATTTAAGTATTGCAAATATCAATGATAAGTTGGAAATTACTAATATTACCAATATAATTACTAATACAGAGGAAAGTTATTGTAAAATATTTGAAGGCTGGACAAATGATGATAAAACATTTTATATAAGATCAATTGTATCTGATGAAAATTATAATTCAAAAAATAAGTTAGAGATTTATAATATAATAGAATAAAATAGAACTCCTATTTATGATAAGCAAGGTGATAAATTATTATAAGTAGGAGTTTTTTTTGCATCAAGTATGTGTAGTAGAGGCTAAATAAAACGTAATTGTAAAAAGCTAGTTTGTAATGTATAATTATCTTATTAAAAATTTATATAACAGGGGGCTAAACATGGATAAAATAAAGATGAAAACACCATTAGTTGAGATGGATGGAGATGAAATGACAAGAATCTTATGGGGCATGATAAAGGATGAATTGTTAAATCCATTTATTGATTTAAAAACAGAATACTATGATTTAGGATTAGAGTATAGAAATAAAACTAATGATGAAGTTACAGTACAAGCAGCAGAAGCAATAAAAAAATATGGGGTAGGTGTAAAGTGTGCTACAATCACACCTAATGCAGAAAGAGTTAAAGAGTATAATTTAAAAGAAATGTGGAAAAGTCCAAATGGGACTATAAGAGCAATTTTAGATGGTACAGTTTTTAGAGCACCGATAATAGTAGATTCTATTAAACCTTATGTAAGAACATGGGAAAAACCAATAACTATAGCAAGACATGCATATGGCGACGTATATAGAGATGTTGAAATGAAGGTTGAAGGCAAAGGAAAGGCTGAATTGGTATTTACTAATGAATTTGGGGAAGAAAAAAAGGAACTTATTCATAACTTTGATGGTGATGGAGTAATACTAGGTATGCATAATTTAAATAAATCTATAGAAAGTTTTGCTAGAAGTTGTTTTAATTTTGCAATTGATTCAAAACAAGATTTATGGTTTGCATCAAAAGATACTATTTCTAAAAAATATGATCATACTTTTAAAGATATTTTTCAGGATATCTTTGAAAAAGAATATAAGAGTAAATTTAATGAAATTAACATAGAATACTTCTATACTTTGATTGATGATGCTATAGCAAGAGTAATAAAATCAAATGGAGGGTATATATGGGCATGCAAAAATTATGATGGCGATGTGATGAGTGATATGGTAGCAACAGCTTTTGGATCTCTTGCCATGATGACTTCAGTATTAGTTTCTCCAGATGGGTATTACGAATATGAAGCAGCTCATGGAACTGTTCAAAGGCATTACTATAATCATTTAAAAGGAAAAGAAACATCTACTAATTCAATAGCAACAATATTTGCTTGGTCAGGTGCTTTAAGAAAAAGAGGTGAGTTAGATGATATAGAGGAATTGATTATGTTTGCTGATAATTTAGAGAAAGCATCTATACAAACAATAGATGATGGATATATGACAAAGGATTTAGCTATACTTTCAAATTTAGAGAACATAAAAGTAAATAATTCAGAGGAATTTATAAAATCTATAAGAATGAGATTAGAAAATTTATATAAATTACAATAAATTATTTGAAGTTAATAAAGCTATCTAAAGTATAATATTTTAGATAGCTACTTTTTTTTATACAAGAAAATGGTATAATTATTATTATGGGAATTAATGGTTCAAATTTGAGTTAGGAGAATATTTATGAAGAAAAAAGCAATTATAATTTTATCAATTATTTTAGGGGTGGTTTTATTGTTTAGCATGGGAATCTTTATATTAACAAAAGCAACTCCAATAGAAGATGGAAGTTTAGACTGGATAAAAAATATAAAAATATCCCATAGGGGATTGTATAATAATGAAGATATACCAGAAAATTCATTAAAGGCATTTAAGAAATCTATAGAAAATAATGTTGTAATTGAATTGGATGTACAATTAAGTAAAGATAATGAAGTAGTAGTATTCCATGATTATAATTTGGAAAGAATGACGGGCGTAAATAAGGATGTAAATGAATTAAATTATATTGAAATTTTAGATTTAAAACTTTTAAATACAAAAGAGTATATACCAACATTAAAAGAAGTCTTAGAACTTGTTGATGGGAAAGTACCAGTACTTATAGAGGTGAAAAATGAAGATAAAGTAGGAATACTTGAAAGTGAAGTATATAATATTATAAAAACTTATAAAGGAGATATGGCTGTTCAGGCATTCAATCCATTTGTATTATCTTGGTTTAAGAAAAATGCCCCAGAAATAGCTAGAGGGCAACTTTCAGGATCCTTTGAAGACTCTGATTTAGTTTGGTATAAGAAATTTTTATTGAAAAATTTGTTGTTAAATTTTGAAAGTAAGCCAGCATTTATATCATATGAAATTGATTGTTTGCCAAAATCTATAGTTAAAGTTCAACGTAATAGAAATGTACCTATTTTAGGATGGACAATAAAATCAGAATCTGATATAGAAAAAGCTAATATGAATTGTGATAATATAATATACGAAGATAAATAAAATTTAATTACTTGTCATTAGAATAAAAACACCTCAATAATTTCAAACTATCATGAGGAGGTGTTTTATATGGCACATAAGAATAATAAAAACTCAAAAAACAATAAAAAATCAGGGCAAAAAACTAAGTCAGAATTGAAAAAAATGCAAATGGAAACTGCTGATGAAGTAGGTTATTCAAAGGAATCTAGAAAACTTGGGAAAAATAAGCCAAGAAGTGAAGATAATTAATAAATCATATAATATTATTGGAAACCTTCTGTTTTACAGAAGGTTTTTAAGTTTAATAAAAGTAAATTTGAATTGCATATACAAATTGTGTAATCATTTAATTTTTTATAGAAATTTATTAGAAAAGATGTAATAATATTATTATAAGAAAGTGGGGGATTTTATATGAGTATTTATAAGCGAAATATTATAATAAATTATCCAATAGAAAAGGTCTTTAAGGTGTTTATAGATTTAAACAAGCAACAAATACCTAAATTTAATGACAAAAACCCAACAGAAGTTAGCTATAAAAGAGTAATAAAAACAGTAGGAAAGCAAAAAATTGAAATGCTAACTACTGTAACAGGATTTGAAAAAAATAGTTTATATGAAGTTACAAATGCAATTAATAAAGATAAGTATATTTCTAGGTATGAATTTAAGGAAATGGATTCAAGCTCTACAGAAATATTATTAAGTGAAAGTCAAGAAATGTATGCTTTTTCTTCATCATTAACTTTACTATTTGGAAAAATCACTGCAAAGAAAAAAATGAAAGATAAACTTGATGGAATAAAAGAAGCTTTAGAACTTGAAATAAAAAGAAGATATAAAGAAACTAATGATTATATAGAATAATTATAAAAAGTTTCAGTCATTATAGGCTGAAACTTTTTATAATTTATAATGCTTTTACAAGTTTATAATCTCTATAAATTGGTCTTTCATCACTATACCATTTATAGGACATTTCCAATCCTTCTTTTAGATATATAACAGGTAAATGAAATCCATTTTCTCTTAAATCCTTTATATTTAGATTAAAATTGGTGTTTCTAAAAGGGAAATAGCTTCTAACATCTAAATTAGAAATAGGAATTTTTTTAACCTTAGCTTTCTTATTTAAGATAGAGGCACAAAGATTTATAATTTCTTCAAAAGAGTATAAATTTGGACTAGTTAAATTATAAGCTCTTCTATCATTATCATTATAGATAGCACATTCAAAAGCTTTAACTAAATCCTGTATATGAATAAATTGAACTTTTACATCATCATCAGGAACTAATATAATCTCTTCATTTTCAAATTTATCAAAGAAGAAACATTCCCTATATAAGTCATTCCCCTCACCATAAATATAGGTAGGCCTGAAAATTGTTGCATGTAAATCTTCATTTAATATTAATTCGTTTATATAAGATTCAGCTTGGAGTTTATTATATCCATACATACCCCAAGTAGAATTCTCACCTTTATCAGCACCTTCTTTAATATTTCTATTAGTTGGAACATATACTGCAGCAGAGGAACAAAATATATATCGTTTCAAAGAAGATATATTTATACATGAAAATAATATTTCTACATCATCCTTAGAATAAGCAGATATATCAAAAACTACATCATAATTTTTATTCTTTAGAGAAGATTTTAAAGATTGCTTATCTTTTCTATCGCAAATTATATGATTTCTAAATCCTGAATAATTAATTTCTTTTATTCCCCTAGTTAGAATATCAGTTTCATAGCCACGTTTAATTAGGTATTTAGCAAGGGATTGAGAAACAAACCCACTTCCACCTAATATTAAAACCTTAACCATTTTATCCTCCTTTAATCTCATAAAAAAACCCCTTTCATATATAATATATAAATTATCTACATTATTTACATATAAAATAAATATTAATCACTTTGAATTAAATATGTAAATTCATATTAACTATATAAATATATGATTGAAGACTTTTATATATTAAAGAAATTAAAAAGCCCAATTTCCAGAAGTAAATATTTTGATTTCTCTATTATCTTCAGTATATCCAATAATATCTAAATCTTTAGTGCCTATCATAAAATCAACATGAATTATAGAATCATTAGCACCTTTTTGTGATAGCTCTTCATTACTTAAATTTTCTCCATTAATTATACAAGTTGGATAAGCTTTCCCGAAAGCTAAGTGACAAGCAGCATTTTCATCAAATAAAGTATTATAAAAAATTAAATTAGAATTTGAAATAGGTGAATCATAAGGAACTAATGCAACCTCGCCTAAGTATTTAGATCCAGCATCACTATCTAATAATTTCTTTAATGTATCAAAACCTTCTTTTGCAGTAAAATCCACCACTTTTCCTTCTTTAAAAGTTAAAGAAAAATCATCTATTAAATTTCCACCATAACTTAAAGGTTTTGATGATACTACAGTTCCGTTAATACCAGTTTTTTTAGGTAATGTATAAACTTCTTCCGTTGGCATGTTAGCGTTAAATTCTATTCCAGTAGTACATTTTTCTGAACCACCAAGCCAAATATGATCTTCAGGTAATTCTATAGTTAAATCAGTACCTATAGAGTTTTTATAATGAAGCTTTTTTAATTTATTAGAATTTAAAAAGTTTAAATTCTTACTAATATTATTATTATGTTCATTCCAAGCCTTAATAGGATCATCGTTGTTTAATCTAACTACATTAAATATAACATCCCAAAGTTTAGATACAGCTTCTTCTGAATTAGAATTTTTAAATACTTTTAATGCCCAAGCCTCAGTAGGAACCGAAACTACAGTCCAACGAATTTTATTTGACATTGAGTAGTCGTAGTATTCTTTTAGAGCTAACTGACGACTTTTTTGAAAAGTAGCTATTTTGTCCATTGGAATATTCTTGTATGCATCTGGGTCTGAAGCAGAGACTGAAATAACTGCACAACCTTGTTTAGCATAAGAATTATATGATTCAGCCACCCAATTTGGTGTTTCTTTTAATGTATCCATAGATGCATATTCAAGTTTAAGTCTTTGCAAACTTTGATCACTATAGTGAACTACAACTTCTTTTGCTCCTTCATTGTAAGCAACTTCAGCTATAGCTCTTGCGAAATCTATACATTCTATTGGACAATTAACAAGTAAAACTTGATCCTTCTGTAAATTAACTCCTTTTTTTACAGCAAGGGTAGCATATTTCTTTAACATATTCTTCATATCCATGAAATCACCTCTATTTTCTAAGTTATATCACTTATTTTGCCATAATATACTAAGATAGTCTAGTTAAAAATTTTTTAGGCATAGTGCACAATTCATAATTTAAAAGGTATTATGTTAATTATGTAGATTATTAATTAAAACATATATATAATAGAAATACCTAGGAAGGATGCAAAGAGGTGATATCTATGTTTAATTTGTTAAATACATTGGTTGATAAAAATAGGGAGTATGGAAGCAATGGAAAACTTGCATCATATATACCAGCTTTATTAGAGGCTAACCCAAATGACTTAGGAATATGCCTAGTGGATTTAAATGGAAAAGAGTTTTATGCAGGAGAGTGCGATAAAAGATTTACCATTCAAAGTATATCAAAGGTAGTAACATTAATTTTAGCACTTAAAGATAATGGGAGATGTAATGTATTTAAAAAAGTTAATGTTGAGCCTACAGGAATGGGATTTAATTCTATAGTAAACTTAGAGGTAAGGGATTCAGGCAGACCTTATAACCCTATGATAAATGCAGGGGCAATAGTAACAACATCTTTAATAAATGGAAAAGATATAAATGAAAAACTTAACAAAATATTGGATTTTATAAAAATAGTTACTAAAAATAATAGTATATCAATAAATGAAAGAGTATATCTATCTGAAAAGGAAACAGGCGATAGAAATAGGGCTTTAGCATATTTTATGAAAAGTACCAAGGTATTAGATGGAGATGTAGATGAAATATTAGATTTATATTTTAAGCAATGTTCTATAGAAGTAAGTGCAAGAGATTTGGCTAGATTCGGAGCTGTACTTGCAAATGATGGTGTTATTCCTTGGAGCAATGAAAGAATAATGTCTAGAGAAATATGTAGAATAGTTAAAACTATTATGGTTACCTGTGGAATGTATGATGCATCAGGAGAATTTGCAGTTCATGTTGGGGTACCAGCAAAATCAGGAGTAGGTGGAGGAATTTTAGCCACTGTTCCTAGGAGATATGGAATAGGAATATATGGACCATCATTAGACGAAAAAGGAAATAGTTTATCAGGATTACATACAATTAAAGATTTATCAGAAGAATTAGATTTAAGTATTTTTTAATATATAAATCTTAAGCTATAAGAGAAATTAAAAATTTAAAAATTAAGGTAGATAAGTAAAGCATCTATATAGTAATTTATATAATAAATTTAATAGATATTTATGAATTAATAAATAGAAAATTGGGAAATTTTATAAGAGAAGAGTTAAATAAGGAATATAATTATAGGGTGTCAATATTCTATAATTATAAGTTAAAACTATTTATATTAATTAAAATGTAATGATTTATAGCTATAAAAATAGTATAATTTATAATAAAAATAACTTTAAGGAGTTAATTCCTTAATTTGGAGGAAAATATGGAGAGATTATTGATTTTAGATTCTAATTCACTTTTAAATAGAGCTTTTTATGCAATTCCTGAATTAACAACTACAGATGGCACTCATACAAATGCTGTTTATGGATTTGCAAATATGTTATTTAAAATGAAAGAAGAATTAAAACCAGACTATATAGTTGCAGCTTTTGATAAGAAAGGACCAACATTCAGACATAAAGAATATGAAGAATACAAAGCAGGCAGAAAAAAAATGCCACCAGAGCTTGCAGAACAATTTCCTATAGTGAAAGATATGCTAGATTTATTATCTATAAGTAAATATGAAATTGATGGATTTGAAGCAGATGATATAATAGGTTCTCTTGCTAAGTATGCAGAGAAAAATGATATTGAAGTCTATATAGTCACAGGAGATAAAGATGCCCTTCAGTTAGCATCTAATAATATAAATGTAGTTATAACTAAAAAAGGAGTTTCAGAAACAGCAAAATATAACTATGAGACCTTTGTTCAAGAATTTGGAGTTACTCCAACTCAATTTATAGATGTAAAGGGTCTTATGGGAGATAAATCAGATAATATACCAGGAGTTCCAGGGGTAGGAGAAAAAACAGCCTATAAATTAATTCAGACTTATGGTTCTGTGGAAGAAGTGTTAAATAATATAGATAATATTAGTGGGAAAAAAATAAAAGAAAATCTAGAGAATTTTAGAGAGCAAGCTATATTTAGCAAAAAATTAGCTACTATAATTACGGAAGTACCTTTAGAATTTGATTTAGACGAAATAAAAAGTCAAGAGTCATATAATAGAGAAGGATTAAGAAAGCTGTTTTTTAAGCTACAAATGAAATCACTTGTAGATAAGCTTCCAGAAAATAAAGAAGATATAAAAGAGGATGAAATACTTTTAGATATTATTGATATAGATAGTTCAGATGATTTACTTAATTTATCTAAATCCTTAAATGAAATATGTTATATAACGTATGATGTTTTGAATAATGGAAGATATTCAGAAATAGAATTAAATAAGATGTATTTATCTTGTCAAGATAAAGTTTATTTAATTAACTTTAAAAACATTTACAATTCTGATTCAAATGATGGATATCTAGGACTAAAAGTAATAATGGAAAACAAAGGTTTAAAAAAGGTAATCCATGATGGGAAATCTCTTGTTACAGTTTTAAATAAATTAGGTGTTTCCATAGAAAACTTTGAATTTGATACAGCAATAGCTTCTTATCTTATTGATTCAGCAAGATCATCTTATGATATGGTAACATTAATAAATGAATATTTAAGCGAAGATGTAACAGGTGATGAGAAAACAATAGAAGCAAAGGCGAATTTGAAATTAAAGGAAATATATGAATTGCTAAAAAATAAAATAGAGGAAGAAAAAATGGAGGAACTTTATTATGAAGTTGAACATCCATTAATATTTATTCTTTCATCAATGGAATCTTTAGGATTCAATATAAACAAAAATATGTTAGAAGATTTAGCTGTTAAATTTAAAGAAGAAATTGTTACAACAGAAAAAGAAATCTTTAAATTGGCAGAAGAAGAATTTAATATAAATTCTCCAAAGCAATTAGGAAAAATTTTGTTTGAAAAATTAGATTTACCTGTGGTTAAAAAAACCAAAACAGGATATTCAACCAATGCAGAAGTTTTAGAAAAGTTAAAGGATAAACATGAGATAATACCTAAAATAACTTATTATAGACAAATAACAAAACTTAACTCTACTTATGTGGAAGGATTGAAAAATGTTATAGATATTGATGGTCACATACATTCTAATTTTAATCAAACTGTAACAACAACTGGAAGGTTATCAAGTACAGAGCCTAATCTTCAAAATATTCCTATAAAATATGAAATGGGAAGAGAAATAAGAAAAGTATTTATACCTAATGAACAAGGAGATATATTATTATCATGTGACTATTCACAAATAGAGCTAAGAGTTTTGGCACATATGTCACAGGATGAAAATATGATAGATGCATTTAAACATCATAGTGATATACATACAAAAACAGCATCTGAGGTGTTTAAGGTTCCAGTAGAGGAAGTTACATCTTTAATGAGAAGTAGAGCTAAGGCTGTTAATTTTGGAATAGTGTATGGAATAAGTGACTTTAGCCTTTCACAAGATTTACACATAGCTAAAAAAGAAGCTTCAGAATATATGGAAATATATTTTGATAGATATCCTAAAATAAAAGGATATTTAGATAGTGTTATAGAAGAGGCAAAGGAAAAAGGATATGTACTAACTATTTTAAATAGAAGAAGAGCTATACCAGAAATTAAATCTTCAAATAGAATAGTAAAGGCTTTAGGAGAAAGATTAGCAATGAATGCGCCTATTCAAGGAAGTGCAGCTGATATAATAAAACTAGCAATGGTTAATGTTTATAAAAAATTGAAAGAAAGCAAATTAGAAAGTAATATAATATTACAAGTTCATGATGAACTTATATTGAATGTTAAAGCAAAAGAGCTTGAAGAGGTAAAGAAAATAGTAAAAGAAGAAATGGAAAATGTCTTAGACATAGAAGTACCTCTTGAAGTAGATATTAATTTAGGGGAAACATGGTATGATGCTAAGTAAGGGGGCTTAATTAAAAATGATTAAAATAGGATTAACAGGGGGAATTGGTTCAGGTAAAAGTACAGTATCAAAAATGCTTACTGAAAAAGGATTTAAAGTAATAGATTCAGATGATATATCAAGAGATGTTCTTATTAAGTACCCTGAAATTCTAGAAAAAATAAAAATAGAATTTGGATCAGGTTTTTTTGATTGGAGAGGGGAATTTAGAAGAAGAGAATTTGGAAATCATATTTTCCGATTCCCAAAACAAAGAAAGAAATATGAAGATATAATAATACCATATATAAAAAAGGAAATATTTCTTGAACTGGATAAATGTGAAAAAAATGGTGAATCCATGGTAATATTAGATGCACCTACTTTAATAGAAAATGATCTTCATACATATATGGATTATATAATTGTAGTATGGGTTGATAATAATACACAAATAATGAGAATAAAAAACAGAGATAGATTATCAAGAGATGAGGCTATAAATAGATTAAATGCCCAAATATCATTAGATAGAAAAAAAGAATATGCACATATTATTATTGATAATAATAATGATTTATTAAAAACTAAGAAGCAAGTAGATAAAGTAATAGATTTTTTAAAGGTAATTAATAAATAAGGAGAAAATAATGAAATTTAAGCGTATATTAGCTATTTTAATCGTAATAATTATTGCTTATTTTGGAGTAGTATTAGTAATGAAGAACTATGTGTATCCTTACCCATATGCTGAATATATAAATAAGTATAGTGAGGAATATGAAATAGACCCATATCTTGTGTTAGCAGTTATAAAAACTGAGAGTGATTTTAACAAAGAAGCTGTTTCGAAAAGGGATGCAAAAGGGTTAATGCAAATAATGGATACAACTGGAGAGTGGGCAGCTAAAGAAATAGGAATTAACTACTTTATGCCATCCATGCTTTTTGACTCAGAGTTAAATATAAGGATGGGATGCTGGTACTTAAAAACTTTAGAAAATGAATTTGATAATAATTTAGATTTGATATTAGCGGCTTATAATGGTGGAAGTGGAAATGTTAATAAGTGGTTAAGTGATGAAGACTATTCAAATGATGGAGAAAGTTTGGATTATATACCATTCCCAGAAACTAAAAAATATGTAGATAAAGTTAAAGCAAATTACAACATATATAAATATCTTTATAATAAATAACTAAAAATAGTGCACAGTTCACAAGGCACAGTGAACAGTTATGGAAATAATTCAGATTTGCTGAATTAAGAAATTATTATATCAACTCTGAAAGAGTTGATATAATATAAATTTCAGAAACTACTCAGTAGTTTCATCCTAAACTGTGAACTGTAAATTGTGCACTGTGCACTTAAAAAGTTCTTTGAACTAAATAGATTTTAAGTTTTGCGTAGCAAAGCATCCACTGTCAATTGTTAATTAAATATAGCTGTTATCCATTCATTACTTTGGTATTTTGTTTCTAGTTCAAATCCGTAACTTTCTACGATGGATCTGATTTTATCAAAGCTCCATTCAACAAGTCCAGATACAAGAATATTACCATTATGTTTTAGATGTTCTCTTATAAAATTCATAAATAATTCGGTTTCTTCTCCGCCTATATTTATGTAAATCCAGTCATATTTATCATTGATTTTAATTTCATTATTTAATGCATTTCCAACTAAGACCTCAACATTATATAAACCATTTAGTGAAGCATTTAGTGAAACCTCGTCTTTTACATCTCTTATATCAAGAGCAGTAACTTTAGAAGCACCAATAATAGCAGAGGCTACAGATAAAATGCCGGAACCAGTTCCAATATCAAGAACTGATTTATTAGCTAAATCAATTTTAGTTAAAATTATATTTAATAAATCTTTTGTTGTTTCATGTAATCCAGTACCAAAAGCTCCTTGAGAAATAAAAGATATTTTATGAATATTTTTATCATTTATAACTTCATCAGGAGAAGATAATACCCAGTTATCATTTATATAAACAGCAGGAAAATTATAATTATAATTATCATAGTTACATTGTTCTATGCTTAGACAATTAGTTTCTAAAATAGCTGCAACTTTTTCTTTAAATAACTCTAAATATTCTTCAGAATCTTCATAAGCAATTTTAACATCAATTTTATCAACCATTTTTTCTAAATAACCATAACCATATTCCTCAGTTGTTATTTCTAAAGGACTTTCATAAAAAACATTAAAAATATCATTGATTTGTAGTTTTTCTATTTTTTCATCTAATTCTTTAAAGTTAATATTATAAGTAAGTATAAACATTATTTTATCCCCCGAATATAATTCAATGTAATATTATTGAGTATAGATAGATTTTTAATTAATGTCAAGAAATATAAAGTAGTTATTATTTTACATAATAAAAACAACTATTTATTTTTAGATTTTGATTTATAATTCTTTAGTTTTTTACTATTAGATTTAAAGTTATTTTTACTTAAAGCAACGGTAGTAGTAACTTTCTTAGTATTAGATTTTTTCCGAACCGAAAAACCAAAGGATCCTATAGACTTCTCAGGAAGCTTAAAGTATTCACCATGACAATAAGAAATTAAATCTCCTTTTTCAAAGTGTATTTTTCCATTAGCATCTATTAAATTACTATTAATATGTGAACCAACTACTTCAGCTATAAACATATGATGGCTTCCAAGCTTTATTATATCCTTGACTTTACATTCTATAGAAACTGGACATTCATCTATATATGCCACATTAACATTTTCTCCATCTTTCATGGTAAAGTTCATATCTTTTATTTTATCAAATTTCCTACCTGGCTTAACGCCACAGTAGTCAACAGCTTTAACCATATTAGAGGAAGGCATATTAACTATGAACTCCATAGTTTCACATATATATTCATAAGAAAGTCGTTCAGGTCTAACAGAAATAGAAAGCATAGGAGGTTTTGTACATATTGTTCCTGTCCAACCAACTGTAAATACATTATCCTTACCAGCTTTATTTCTAGATGTGATTAGAACTACAGGAACAGGATTTAAAACCACACTACCTTTGAAATCAATTTTATCCAAGTATATCTCTCTCCTTAAAATAAATATTTAGATCACATTAAAGAAAAGGTAGATTCAGATATCTAAATCTACCTTATATATTTTTTTAATAATATCTTCTTCTTTTTCTTCTTTTCTTCATATTAATAATTCTAGTTATAAATATTAATAGAACTAATATAACAACAATAATTAGTAATGATAGTAAGTATAGCGGTAAATTTGCTTTAACAAGGTCTAAAGATGAAACTTGTATAGTACCAGATATTTCTTCTGTGTATCCAGGTAATGAAAATGTCAGTTTAACTTCCTTATTACCACTAAGCTTCCAAGCATCTTTTACAGCTTGAATGTAAGAAATAGAAGCATTTTTATCATTAAAATCATTTTTATAGTATTCTACATTTTGATTTAAGACTATAGGAGCTGTTATTTGCTTTTCAGGGCCAAAAAGTCTAAATGCTTTATATGTTAAGTTAATAGTTCCAACTTCATCATTAGCATTCTTATAGACTTCCTTTTTAGCTAAATATCCATAATTAGCTATTTTTTCAGTATCTTCAAATACATTAAGCCCAGTTGCACCATATTCAGATTTTAAAACAACAGTAACTAAATCTCTACCATCTCTTTCATAAAAGCCAACAAAACAATGACCAGCTTGATCTTCAGTTCCTGTTTTACCTCCTATATTGCCATTTTTCCCAAGAATTTTATTTCTTGATTCGATTATTACAGGAGTACCTGATAGATTAACACTAAGCTCACCACTCTTAGGTGCCATAGTTTCTCTAATCCAATCATTTTTAAAGGCAGCAATTCCTATTTGTGCTAAATCATAAGCAGTAGTTTGATTAATTTCAGTATTTGTAGGGTTTAATGGATCAATTTCTAATCCAGAAGGATTAACAAAATGTGTATTTTTAAGCCCTAAGTCATTAGCTTTTTGATTCATCATAGTTATAAAGTTATCTACTGTTCCACCAACGGATTCTGCCATCAAATAAGCCGTATCATTGGCGGAGAAGATCATTACAGCTTTCATTGTATCTTCTGCTGAAATTTTGTCACCAGGATGTATCTTTTTATATCCATTTAATGAGGTTTCTGTAACCTTTAAAACAGTATCAGTAAAGGTTAGTGAATCTGATTCGGACTTATTTTCTGCAAAAAGCAATGCAGTCATAAGCTTAGTAGTACTTGCAGGTGATAATTTTAAATCAGCATTTTTTGAATAAATAACTTCACCTGTATTAATATCGATTGTTATAGCAGCTTCCCCAATGATTTCTGGAGATTGGATATTTGTCTCTTGTGCACTAACCTTATTAGCAAAAGGAGCTAATAATGAAATAGAAAGAGCAACTGCTAGCGTCTTTAATAAATTTTTTCTTTTCAATTTCATCTCCCCATTTCTTAAATATTTTTATGTATATAAGTCGTAATAAATGTTCTACAGTAACTGAGCATATTATAATTAAATAAATTATATAGATTTCTAATGGAAACACAAATACCAGTTAGAAATTCAACTTTAAATTACAAATTTTATACACAACTTAAAGTATAACATCTACATTACATAATAACAACATAAAGAACATTTGTTAAGTGGTTTAATTTACATATAATATAATTTTAATAATTGTATAAAATAACATTATAAGTAGGAGGTGGTTAATATAAAAAGGATTAACAAATATAGTAGTCTTTTTATGGTTTTTTTACTTATTAATATTATAAATTATACCCCTGTATTAGCATTGCATACAGATAAAGGAATAAAAACTGTATATTTAATATTTGAAGATGGACCCTCAGTAAATATAACTAATAAAATAATTAATACATTAAATGAAAATGATGTAAAAGCAACATTTTTTGTTATAGGGGATACTGCTAATATATATCCTTATATGATTAAAACTTTAAAAGAAAGTAATATGTGCATAATGCCACACTGCAATGTACATGATTATAGTTACTTATATAAAAGTGAAGAAAATTACTTCAAGGATTTAGATAAATGTAAAGAGACTATAAAAAGTATAACTGGAGAAGGTAAATTGAATTTTATAAAATTGTTGGAGTATCCTAATAATTCTCAAGATAAAAGACAAATATTATCTAAGATACAAAAAAAGATAATAAGTAATGGAGAATATTATATAGGCCATACTATAGCTATAGGAGATGAAAGATCAAAGGATATATCTTCAGAGTTTATAAATTCTAAGTTAAGAGATGAAGGGGGATTAAATAGAGTTGAAGTAGTTCTTATGCATGATTGTAGTAATCAAACTATTATTGCTGAAGCTCTTCAAGATGTTATAAAATATTACAAAGAAAAAGGATATATATTTAAAACATTAAATGAAATGGATTCATGGGAAATTGATTATTTAAAAGAAAATAAAGTGCTAAATAAAGAGTAATAAAAGCTAAGGCAAACTATTAAAAGTTATTAATAGTTTGCCTTGAATTTACTTTTTATTCTCTAATCTTTTTATCATAATATCTTTGGCTTTAAGTTCTAGAGTATTGTCTATAGGATCTAAAACAACATTCTCATACTTTTTATTTAAAGCTATAGTTAGGAATCTATCTGCAAGTTCTGGATTTTTTGATAATAATGATCCATGAAAATAGCTGCAAAAAGTATTTTTATATATACAGCCCTCATTCCCATCTTCACCGTTATTTCCGTATCCATGTAAGCATTTTCCTAATGGTTTTAATCCGTTAGTGTAGGTTCTACCAGAATGATTTTCAAAACCAACATAAGTTTCATTAAAATCTTCATTGTATATAACTGTATTTCCTATAAAACGAGTATCCCCACCTTCAGAATATATATCAAGTATTCCTAATCCATCAATTTTCTCACCATTTGGAGCCATATAATATTTTCCAAGTAATTGATAACCACCACAAATAGCAATAACCAATTTTTCATCTTCGATATATTTTTGCAAGTTAGGCTTTTTTATAGTTTTTAGATCATTAGAAACTATTGATTGCTCAAAATCTTGACCGCCGCCAAAAAATAAAATATCTGTATTTTCTGAATCAAATTCATCATTTAGCGAAGTGTTAATTATATTAACCTTTATTCCTCTTTGTTCAGCTCTATGTTTAAGTATTAGAATATTACCAACATCTCCATAAACATTAAGTAAATCAGGATAAAGGTGACAAATATTTAATTCCATTTATAGACCTCCTTATTTACCAAAGTTTTTTAATGTAACCTTTTGAATGAAGATATTTTCTAAAGTTAATCATAGCAGTATAGGTGGCAAGAACATAAATCTTATCATTTTTACTACTTTTAATCTTTTCTGTTAGGTCTTCAAAGGTTTCTTCAATTATGAAAGTATCTTTATTCAATCCAGCCACATTAAGTCTAACAGCCATATCATAACATCTTATACCAGAAACAAATACTTCATCTATATTAAGATCATGAAGCTTTTCAAAGTCAACATCCCATATCCAGGAAACATCAGTACCATCAGCGTAGTTATCATTTAAAAGAAATGCCGCAGCAAAAGTATCTTTATTTAGACAAAGTGTATCTAAAGCTTGATTATATCCTGCAGGATTTTTGACTAAAATGATTTTTACATCTTTATCTTCAATCTTCAATGCTTCTTGTCTTCCAAAACTAGAATCTTGATTTTGTAATGATTTTTTTATTGAATTATCATTTATTTCAAGTTCTTTAGTTACAGCATAAGCACAAAGGCCGTTATAAATATTATAAACGCCTGATTGGCTTATAGTAATTTCTAAATCATTAAGTTTTACAGTTGAGCTATCAGGTGTTAGTTCTAAAACTTCATTTACTGCATATTCTAAATTAGCTCTTTTAAATCCACAGCCTGTACAGTAGAAATCACCTAAATGATTATATGTAATATGATTATATTCATAAGGAGACTTACAGAATTTACAGAACTTAGCATCTGCATTTATTTCTATCTCTTTATTATTTCCTATGCTAGCATTAAAACCATAAAACACAGTTTTATTTGGAAGATCAAGTTTACCTAAAAGAGATTCATCTCCATTTAAAACTAAAGTAGTATTAGGGGAAATGTGAATTCCTTCTAATATTTTTGATAAAGTAGTATAAACTTCACCATATCTATCTAGTTGGTCTCTAAAAAGGTTTGTCACAGTTATTATTTCTGGATTAATATATTCAGTTATATATTTTAAGTTAGCTTCATCAACTTCAATAACTGCATATGAATTTTCGACTTTCTTAAAGAACTTATAGTTATCAATGAAGGTCGTAACTATTCCAGAAAAAAGGTTTGCACCAGTATTATTAGTAATAACCTTATTTCCGCTTTCTTTTATAATATTATAAATCATGCTAGTTGTAGTAGTTTTACCATTAGTACCTGTGATTAAAACTACCTTGTAGCCTTTTGATACCTTTGAGAGTATATTTTTATCTATTTTTAAGGCCACTTTTCCAGGAAAGGTTGTTCCCCCTTTTAGTATTGTCTTTGTTAGAAAAATTGTAATTTTTGAAGCTATAATGCTTATTATTGATTTAATACTAATCTTTTTCACCACCTTATAATACTTATCCAATATTATATACAATAATATTAATAGATAATCAAAAAATAAAAAAATTGATTTTAACTATGAATAGTATATCATAACTTTATATACTTACAAATAAGGTTATTATAAGATTTTATTAATTATTGAAGTTTGACTGTTATAGATATAAGAGAGATAATATAATTAATAATTGAATGGAGGAATTAATATGGAGAATTTTATTTTTAAGAATAAAAATGGAATAGATATTAGTTGCTATAGATGGAGTAATAAATCAGAAAATACTAAAGGAATTATTCAAATAGTTCATGGAATGTCAGAATGGGCAGGAAGATATGATTATTTGGCAGATAAACTTACACAAGAAGGATATATAGTTTATGCTCATGATCATAGTGGGCATGGGAAAAGTGTAAAGAACTTAGATAAACTAGGATTTATAAGTAAAGAAAATAGATTTTATTCTATGCTTGATGATATAAAAATGTTGAATGGAATTATTAAAAAAGAAAATAAAGAATTGCCGGTAATATTATTTGGTCATAGCATGGGGTCTTTTTTAAGTCAGAGATATATACAAATTTATGGAGATACTATTGATGCTGTTATTTTATCTGGAAGCAATGGAAAACAAAAATCATTTACTAAAGCTGGATTAGTTGTTTCTAAAATAGAAATGTTGATTAAAGGAAATGATAAGAGAAGTAGGATTATGGATAAATTATCATTTGGAAACTTTAATAACAGCTTTAAAAATCCGAAAACGAATTTTGATTGGTTATCTTCAGATGAAAAAGAAGTAGATAAGTATATAAAGGATGAATATTGTGGATTTATATATCCAACTCCTTTTTATTATGATTTAATAAGAGGATTATGGGATATACATAAAGATGAAAATCTAAAAAAAGTAAAAAACTTAAATATTCCTATCTATATTTTTTCAGGGGATAAAGATCCAGTGGGGTATTTCGGTAATGGGGTAATAAATCTTTACAATCAATATAAAGAGCTTGGTGCAAAAGATATAAGCTATAAGTTATATAAAAATGGAAGACATGAAATGCTAAATGAAGTAAATAAAAATGAAGTTATTGAAGATATAATTATATGGATAAAAAAATTATAAATATACAAATATGATTAATATAGAAATAAGTACAAAGTATTTTTAAAGAAATACAGGTACTTATTTTTTTATTTATAAAAGTATTTTAAATTTATTCACATATATAAGGAAATGATGTAAAATTATGTAGTAATAACATATAGTGAGGGAAAAAAATTGGATTATAATAATTTTAGAGAGAGAATTTATTATGTTGATAAGAAAAGATTGTTAATTTATGCATTATTAAGTCTAGCAATGTATAGTTGTTTCGAAATAGCTCTAATATATGATAGTAGAATAATACATGATTTTGTTAAAATATTTAAAATAATATTAGTTATGATATCTCTTATGTTTGCAATGCATTTAAAAAGCATAACTCAAAAGGAATTATATGGAGTACTGAAAATTTTTTTTGTTATACTTTGGACTGTATCTATGATTTTTTTCACGCCAAATAGCCAATTTGAAGATGTAAAAATACTATTAAGAAAGGTTGGGTGTGGTACAAACTATGAGTTTAGTATTTTTCATATAGTCATATTATATTATATTATGGCAAAATATAGACTTAATAAAAAAAATGATAAATTTATATATTTTGAATATTTTATATTAATATTAATAACGTCAACTATAAACTTCATTAATAATATTACTGATTTGGATTTTATATATAAAATATATTATTTAGTCATTATATTAATTGTAATGAGAACCTATAGGTATTTTAAAATTT
>JAQCTH010000056.1 GCA_027686065.1 Clostridiaceae bacterium AF10-41 | reverse complement strand
GCGCAGAGCAAACCACCCGTTTTACGGGTGGTCCTGATTATTATTAAAAACACAATTTGAGAACATATTTAAGAATTATCATTTAATAAGGGCTATATCATTATATATTGAAAAATATAATATAATAAATTAAAATTATAATATATATTTAAAGATGTTGCGTAAAGGTAGGTACATCATCTTTTATAGAGGTTAAGCTTAATTAGTATATTCAACATTTGACTTATTATGATATCCTATACAGTAAATTTGGGGCTATTTTGTAAATTACATTTAATATAAATATCATGATACTTATATGCAGTATAAAAAACATTTTTATAAGGAGTGGAGAATATGTTTTTTTATGATATAGAAACAGAAAGATTAACTCTTAAGAATATACCTATTAATAATAGAGATTTTAAATTTAGACATTTTCCAGATGATGTATCTATTAGACATTTATATTATAAAGGTGTGATAATAGTGAGTTCTCATAATAGTAAGGCTGGTGATGAGCAATGAGAATAGCTATTTGCGATGATATGTCTGACGAGCTTGAAAGAATATGTAAGTTAGTAAATGAATATGTTGAAATAAACGATTTAGATGTCCATATCAAAATATTTTCTCACCCTGATAATCTTCTTAAGTGGAGTGAATGTGAAAATTTCCAACTTTATATACTCGATGTAGTAATGCCAATGATGAGTGGATTGCAGTTAGGAAAGGAAATACGGATGCGTGACTGTGAGGCACAAATCATATATATAACTTCAGCACCAGAATATGCCCTAGACTCCTTTAGTGTTAATCCTCTAAATTACATAATAAAACCTGTTGATAAGAAAAAAATATTTGATACACTTTCACTTGCGATATCTAAAATTAAAGCAGATGGTGTTACTTTAACTTTAAAGAGTAAAAAGGGATTACATACCATTTCAATGGCTTCTATTGTTTACTGTGAATACGTGAATCATTCAGTGAAGTACATTTTGACAAAGGGTGAAATAATAGAAACAACAACCATCAAGAGTAATTTTTCTGAACACGTTGCTCCAATTCTTATGGACAAGCGTTTTATTAAGACACATTCATCTTTTGTTGTAAATATGAACCTTGTAGAACGATTATCTCGTGATGGATTTACTATGAGAGGTGGCGCCTTTGTACCAGTATCAGGTAAGATGTTCACTGAAGTAAAGAAAGCGTATATTAGCTTTCGATTAAAGGATGGTATAACAGCATGATAGATACACTAATTCCAGACATATTACGTGCAGTTATAACCAATTTTATGATGATTTTACTGATTATAATCATGTCTACTCCGAAGTACGATAAAAAGTATATTTACTTTTTGGTAGCTTTTTTAATAACAGCACTTAATCTTGCAATAAATATTTATTTCTATTTAACCCAAAATTATTCTGCAGTGGTTTTAACAGATTTCATAATGTTTATTTTTATTGCTATTGCATTAAAACCTTTATTTAGTGAAACAGCTATGCAGTGGTGCTTTAGTTTTGTAACTTTGATTAACATTGATGTCTCTATTGTATTTTTAAGTTATATTTTAAGTGATATTTTCCCTAACCCATATTACGGGAATGTTATTTTAAGAGCAGTGTTTTTGGGGGGGGTGGTGTTTGTTTTTTGGAAAAAGGTAGGCCCCCTCTACAACAGGGTAAAGGAATATTGGCATGTTTATTCGTTACTTACAGTTACACTATTAATTAATTATCTTTATTACTTTTTAAAAGGTGATATTAAACAAACCATGGAAGAAAGCTTTGTCCCTATATTACTACTTGTTTTTCTAACTTTGTTTCTATATATTGGTATTTTTCTTTCTCTTAAAATCATAATTCAAAGATATACACTTAGAGAAGAAAATATAAAAAACCAAAACCAGAGGATACTATTAGAAAGAACCACAGATGAAATTAAACAAAGATTATCTTTAATGGATGATACAGTAAAGCAAATGAGGGTAGTTCAGCATGATAGAAGACATTTCAATGCAACTCTTAAAGAGATTATTGAGCAAGGCGAAATAGAGAAGGCACTTGAACTTATAGACAAGTTATCGGAAGCACTTCCACAAGGTCCGCAAAGCTATTGTCATAACTTAGAAGTTAATGCGGCAGTATGTTATTATGTTACAATGGCAAGAGAAAAGGGAATTACTTGTGATATCAAACTGAATATTCCAAAGGAACTTTCAGTAGATAGTTTAGAGCTTACAATGATAATTTCTAATTTAATGGAGAATGCCATTCAAGGAGTATCGACTGTAACTGATGAAAAGAAGCGAAAAATTAGATTTACTGTGATATATACAGGACAACTTATATTAGAGATAGAAAATTATTTTACGGGTGAAATAAAAACTGATGCAAATGGTATTCCAATTTCTGAAAAAGCAAATCATGGCATTGGAACACAAAGTGTTATTTCCTTTGCAAAGAAGTGGAATTCCGAATTGGATTACATAATTTCAGACAATATTTTTAAGGTGCAAATGATGATTTAAGAATAAAAAAAATTATTTTTAAAAAGGAAATTCTATGTTTTTTTTAGATATTAAGTAGAAAAATGTGTTTTTTAAGTAAAAAAAGGCACGTTTTTTTTTGTGAATTAAAATTTATATATATCAGGGAGAAAAGGTGGTGAAATGTCTGAGGGCTTTTAAAAATTGGATAGAGGAGGATTTAAAAACATGAAAAAAAGAGTTTTAAGTATGGTACTTGTATTAATTATGCTTCTAGCCATGATGCCAAGCTTTAATCTTACAGTATCTGCTGCAGTTACAGAAACTACAGATAGTATAAATATGTATAATTTGCATTATATGACAGGAAATTATGCAGATGGATTTAATAACTTTAATTATCTTTCACCTATTGTATCAGGAACTGATAACTCTCCAACAATCACTTTTCCGCAAAAAGATGAGAGATATCCAGAAGGAAGTGTTGGAACATCAGGAACAGTAACAAGTAAATATACAATGGATTTTACACGAAGCTTTAATATTGAAGGGGAAGTATCCTTTGCATCTCGTGATGGTATTGGATTTGCCTTGCATAACAATCCTAATAAAAAATCTTTTGCTCCTTACTGGAGTACATCTATGTTAGGGCAAAGCTATGAGAACTTAAGTATAAACACAACGTATATACCATTAAATTATCAAAATAATGATATAGAAAAGGGCTTGCTTTGGGAGTTTATGCAAATTAATTTTCCGAATGTAAACGGGAAAAGAGCTTATAATGGAGGATATAGCTATAAAATTGATAGCATCAACAACATGATAGCTTTTCCAGATGATGATATAAGTGGGAATGGAGTTTATGGTATTAAAAATTATGGGTTAGCAAATCAAGACAGTGAATTTTCATTAGCTTGGGAGTGTATTGATGAGGTTACAGCAACAGGAAAATTAGTAATGACTATGGGTGGATCTACTTTTACTTATAGCAATTTATGTGCTAAGGATGTTTTTGGTAGCATAGATAATGCTAAGTCAGTTTATTTTACGATGTCAGCTTTTGCTCCACCTTATAAAAGTGGTGCAAGTCAAGATGACAGTTCAAAAACCACCAGCATTACAATTAATAAGGCTTATTATAAAGATAGTGTTGGCGTAGAGGGCTCAACATTAGGTATTAGCACAAAATATTATATTGATACAGATCTTAATGGAAGTTATGAAACACAAATCACTGGTAATAGAACAGTTGATCCAAATCAAAAAGTTTTAGTACGTAATGTGATTACAAATCAAAATAGAAATGCTAAGGGGGCCATTACTACTTCATTGCTTACTCCGAATTTTTCAGTTTCAAATGGAACTATAGACACAAAGATAAATTCTGTATCTGATCAAAAGTTCTATTGGAAAGAGCATAATGGAATAGAAACTCTGAGAGATGATATGTATAAATCCATTGGAAATGGGCCTTTTAATACAAATGATATATATAATGATTACGCACAAATTACTATTCCAGAAGGAGGAGATGGAATAAATGTTTATGATGATGCCTATGCTATTTATGAATATGTTGTATCTCCAAATAGTGATAGTAAGGTCCTGAAGCAAACAATTCAGATAGGCGTTGCTCCATTTACACCAAAGATAATTAATTCTGAAATATCCTTTGAGAAAAGTGTTAAATCTATTGTTAGTTTAAACACTCCTGTTTTCACAAATGATAAAACAGGATACAGTTTTAAAAGGGCAATCATTAATAATTTTACAGGAATTTCATCTATCACATTTTCAGCTTCCAAAAGCACTACAGTACAGTATATACCAACATTTCTAACACCTTCATCAAAGTTAGAAAGTATTGATGGTGATACCCGTACCTTTACTTATGTTTTTAAAAATAGTATTAGTGTTTCAGAAGCAGAAGAATTTATTCGAGGTATTATATTTAATTATGTATCTGGATCAGAGATAACAATAACCGTTGATAATAATGTAAATAATTTACCTGATGGGGCAAAAATTACAGAGTTTGCACATCCAGACGGCACAAATCATTATTATATGTATGTACCAAGTAATTTCATATCTTGGACAAGTGCCTATAACCTTGCGAAAAGTTATAGATATATGGGGTTAAAAGGTTATTTAGCAACTATTACCTCTGAAGAAGAAGATAAAATTCTTACTAATATTTCTACTATAAGTGCATGGTCTGCAGGAACACGATATTTGAACTCAGATGGTTCAAAGCTTGCAGATCCAGAGTCTATTTTGGATACTTCAAAAACAGCAGCATATTACTATTGGGCTTGTGGTCCAGAAGCGGAAACTATTTATTATAATAGTACTTATCCCACACAAACGCCAGGAGAAGGGTATACAGGATATAACGGTGCCTATAATAACTGGGGTGCAAATCCTAAACAACCGGATGCAGGCACATCAGGTGAGACATGTATGCAGGTAAATTGGCCGCTTGATATAGGAGCCAGTAATAAAATGCGTTGGAATGACCTTCCTAATGAAGGATTGCCTCAAATTGGTCTTGTAAAGGGTTATTTTGTTGAATTCTCCAAATATGCTACTGGTGTTGACAGTACCTATGCTAGTGATAAAACTGCAGTAGAAAGCTATAATATTGCAAAGGAAGGTGGAATTGAAGAAGGTTTAACCATTATGCTGAATTCTCCTGTATATGGTAGTGATAAATCGGTATTTTCTTTTGATAACGCAGAAATCACAAATAGCAGCAAGATATATTCTTTAACTGTTAAATTAGATAATTACACTAATATACTTTCAAAGTCTATTACACCTGTTCCTTCCAAAGAGCTTTCAAATATTGCAGGAACAGCTAATATAATTACCTATGAGTTTAAAGATGGTATTACAGAAACGGAGGCAGAGAGCTTTTTAAGAGGACTTAAATTCCGATATGGTGGATTAAAAGCATCATCTACTACAAATGTTAGCGTAACAGTTGATGGAAATGAGACAAATCTTCCTGACAATGCAACAGTTACTGAATTTAATGGACATTACTATATGTATGTGCCAGGAAAATTACAATGGCAGGATACTTATAATTTAGCAAAGACATATACTTACATGGGATTGAGGGGCTATCTTGCAACAATCACTTCACCAGAAGAAGATAACATTTTAACACAAATTTCAAATAATGGAGCTTGGTCAGCTGGATCGGCATTGATGAAATTGGATGGAAATAAAATAAATGATGAAATCACATATGAATTATCTACAAATAATGTGGGAAATGAATATTATTGGACATGTGGGCCAGAAGCTGGAACAGTTTACTTTACAAGTAGAATGCATAATTGGGGGATTGGTGTAGGGTACAACAACTGGGCTTCTGCACAACCTGATAATTATCATTTCGGTTTAGGTCGTGGTGGAATTGAGTTCTGTATGCAGGTAAATTATATGAATCCATTTATAGGTTCAAAAAAGGGTTGGAATGATCTAAATAATGATCCTATACAGGAACCAGAATTATATCCATCTGGTTACTTTGTAGAATTTTCGGACTACTCTAACGGACGTGTTGATAATTATATGGCTAGTGCTAATGGCAAAAGCAATGTACCGATTATCGTTGAAAAAGGAGATGTTTTCAATACAATTAAAGATGGCGAAACATATTATGTTGATACCCTTCTTACCACCTTCGATAGAAATATAGATAAAATTACAATTAATAATTTAACTGTTTCAAAGGACTATATTTTGTCTGGAAATAAAAATATTACTTATAATATTTTTGCAACTGATTTAGAGGGGAATACGGCTACTATTATTATTACAATGAAAACAATCGCAAGTATATTAGAGCCAATTAAAAATTTAACTGTTAATAATGTTCAAATGATTAATAAGGATAGTATTTTAGCTGTTAAAGAAGCATTGAAAGCCATAGACCAAACAACTGCAAGTGAAGCACAAAAAATAGAAATTGCCAATGGTATTCAAAATTGTAACAATCTTTATTTTGCACTATTTAATGCAACTTCAACTGTAACTAACGGTACAAATGGTTGGTATAAGGCAGGTATTGATAATATTACTTTGAATTCTCCTGATGGATTTACAATCAGAACTAGTAGCACTACAGAGTGGAGAAATTCAATTAACTTAGATAAGGTAGATGCTGCAAATAAAATTGTAACCTATTATTTAAAGGAAACATCTACTGAAGAAATTTCAGATGAAAAAACTTTTTCTTATAAAGTTGATACAGTTGCACCAATAGGAGAAATAACAATCAAAAACAATAAATTTAAAGACTTTTTAAGTAAGATTACCTTTGGATTTTTCTTTAAAAATATTACGAATGTTACAATTTCAGGCTCAGATACTTTAAGTAATCCAGTAACAATTTCTTACCAGAAGGTTAAAGCTAGCGAAAGCTATAATGAAAATGGAAATTGGACAGAAGGAACGTCCTTTTCTGTAGGAGCCAATGAGAAATTCTCAGTTTATGCAAAGATTAAAGATAATGCAGGAAACACTAGTATTATCAATACAGATGGCATAGTTGTATATACGAATAGTACACAAGAAACTAGCAATATTAGCTTTACAAGAACTAGCACTACTGATGGGGTGGCAAAAGTAAATCTAAATGGCAATATAATTAATGAAATTAAAAATGGTGAAGCTATTATTGAAAATAGTAATTATAGTGTTACACCTGATGGAACAATAACCTTTAAGGCAAGCTACTTAGGCACTCTTTCTGTGGGGACATATACCTTAAATATAAGCTATAACCCTATGGGAGAAAACTATATATCAGATACATCTATTGGAGATGTACCCGAAACAACAACCATTACTCTTGCAATCAAAGCAAAAGATATGTCTGATCAAGAGGGAAATCCTGGCCAGTATGTAACAGTTACTCCAGATAGCTACACTTATGATGGAGGAGAGTTTGATCCAATAGTTACAGTTAAGGATGGGGCAAAGACGTTGACTGAGAATACAGATTATACAATAAGTCATACTGAAGACATGATAAATGTTGGTAAAAAGATTCTTACAATTACTTTTAAGGGAATTTATTCAGGAGTAGTGCGCAAAGAAATAATCATTTCTGAGGCATCTATTGTTGATACTTCAGCAATAGTACAATCAACAACTTATAATGGTGATGAAAATACTATTTTTGTTCCTAGTGGAACAACTGTTGATGAACAGAATATTACAGTAAAATACAGTATGGATGACGGCATCACGTACACATCTGATACCATACCAAAGTTTACAGATGCAGGAAGTTATATTGTGTATTATAAGTTGTCTGCACCGAACCACAAGGAGACAACTGGACAAATTAATTTTACAGTAAATCCAGCAACAGATAATATAATCAGCGGACTTACATTGGAGGGTTGGATATACGGTGATAAAGAAAATACACCTAAGGCAACTGCAGTTTACGGTACCCCTATCTTCACTTACAGCAATAGTGAAGATGGTACTTATACAAAGACTTTACCTACAAATGCAGGAGCCTATTTTGTAAAGGCAATCATTGAGAAAACACCAAACTATAATAATTGTGAGGCGAAAGCGAGCTTCATTATCTCAGATAAGAATATTAGTGATAATGATATTATAGTAAGTGGATTCAATGACTACTATATATTTACAGATAGAGATATTACTCCAGAACCTATTATTATGGTTGGTGAAAATACTCTTGTAAAAGATATAGATTATACTATAAGCTATGAAAACAACAAGAATATTGGGAAAAATGCAAAGATTATTATTACCTTAAAAGGTAACTATTCTGGAAGAGTAGAAAAGAATTTTGAAATTCGTTACGGATCAATCTCAGAGGATGAAATGAAAAGTATGATTACTATTCCTGAATACAATCTAATGGGTTGGTATAAGGAGGATATTATTATCACTGCAAAGGGCGAGTTTACTATTTGTAAAACTACAAGTGGAACATTTGATGATTCTTTGAGAATTAACCAAGAAAGTGGAGATAATGGAACTGAATATACATTCTATATCAAGGCTGCTGACGGAAGACTTTATAAAAGTAAATTGAATTATAAGTTAGATAAGACCCCACCTCTTATCCTGGGAGTTGTAGATGGAGAAACCTACTACACAACACAGAAGATAACCATAAAAGATGAAAACCTTGATACTGTTACAGTAAATGGGAAAGACTTTGTAAGTGGAGATAATATTCTAGGTAATAAGAATGAAACCTATAAAATTGTGGCTAAAGACAAAGCTGGAAACATAATGACAATAAATATTATAATGAAACCAATTGATAAACTTGCTGATAATATTAAGGATATTAGTGAAGATAATGATGAAATACAGGTTGTTAAGAAAAAAATAGAAGCTATTGACACAACTAACGCAACTTCAGAGGAAAAGAAAGAACTTCAAGAAATTATTGATAAGTGCAATCGCCTATTAAAAATAATTGAAGATAATTCGAAAGAAGCTACTATTCCACAAACGGGTGACAACAGTCGTATGAAGTTATGGATAGCTCTTATGCTTTTATCCAGCGGATTTCTTGTAAATCTAGATATTTCTAAAAAACGTAGAAAGAATTCTGTTAAATAGATATAGTAAGTTTATAATTTATCTATATTTGCAATTTGCATCCAATTTTCCTTAGTTAAGGTTAGAATAGAATCAAAAAGGCCATCTAAGAGTTTTATATTCTTAGATGGCTTTTATTTAATATAAGCACTAAAATTATTAGGATTATGATATATGTTAAATTAAAATTAATAAACTAAGAGCAAGGTATATACATTATACCTTGCTCTTAGATTTTAATTATTTTTTATTAACGTAATGAGATTAATCTCAGAAATCCGTTTTTATTTTTAAAAATATAATAATTATTTTACCTTATTTTAAACATTTAAAGCTGAATCAATAGCATTTTTATCAAATCCAACTATAATAGTTCCGTTTATATCTAATACAGGAACTCCCATTTGTTTTGACTTGCTAATCATTTCATCTCTAGCTGTCATATCTTCTTGTACATTTAAATCTTCAAATTCAACATTAACTGATTTTAAGTAATTTTTTGCTTTTACACACCATGGACAAGAATTTGTACTGTAAACTTTAACCATTAGTCAAACACTCCTTTTCTTTTTAATAGATAATTAATATCATTTAATATAGATTTTACATCATTTTCACCATAAATACAATTAATATCTTTTATTTTATTAAAATAAAGAATATGGTATTATATCAATGGGAAAATATAAAAATAAATCTATTTAATGATATTTTGATCTTCTAGGTTTGAATTGAGAATCATGTTATCTAAAGATACATCTACATAGTTAGATAGTGAACTTTCAGATAAATTTTTTTTAGAATTCTCTTTTAATATATTTCTAGATTGAACATTAGAAAAATAGTTTTTATTAATCATAAAATCATCTCCTTGATGGTTTATAAACTTATTTTTTGCAAAATTTTAATTTTTATAACAAATTAAATAAATTATGCAACTGGTCTAGACATCTATAACAATTTTTAATATAATATTTATAGGAGGCTTAATAATGATAGATAAAAGTAGTCCAATTCCAGTTTATTATCAACTTAAAAATGATTTAATAGCAAAGATATCTGAAGGGGTATGGAAACCAGGTGAATGCATAGCAAGTGAAAGAGAGCTATGTGAAGTTTATGGTGTTAGTAGAATGACTATAAGACAAGCAATTGGAGAATTAGTACAAGAAGGAGTTCTTTTAAGGATTAAGGGAAAAGGCACCTATGTTTGTGAACAAACCCTTAAACAACAAGACATGATGAGTTTTACAGAAATAATAAAACAAATGGGAAAAGAACTTAGATCAGAAGTTGTTGAATTCTGTAAAATAAATACACCAGAACATTTGGCAGATATATTTTCATTAGATGAATTATATAAAATCAAAAGAAAGCGTATAGTTGATGATGAATGTGTCGCTTTAGAAACAGTATATATACCTGTAGACTATTGTGGATATATTGATATGGAAATGTTAAATGGATCTTTATTTAAAATATTAGAAGGTTTCGGATATACAGTAGACTATTCTCAATCATCAATAGCATCAGTAATAATGGATGATGAATTAAAAAATATATTTAGTGTAGATAAACAAGTACCTATGCTAAAAATTATAAGTAAGACTTATGATCATAATAATAAAATGATATTTTTAGAAGAAGCTATTTATAGATCTGACAAATTTATCTTACAAGTAAATATATCGAGACGAGAGGGGAAAATACGATGAAATTAATAATAACTAAAAATTATGAAGAACTAAGTAAAAAAGCAGCTGATGAAATGGCAGAAATAATAAAAAATAATCCTAAAGCAATATTAGGATTAGCAACTGGTGGATCTCCTATGGGAATGTATAAGGAATTAATAAAAATGAACTCAGAGGGAAGTGTAGATTTTTCTAATGTTACTACAGTGAACTTAGATGAATATATCGGATTAAGTGGTGATCATCCTCAAAGCTATAGATATTTTATGAATGAAAATTTATTTAATCATATTAATATAGATAAAAATAATACTTACGTTCCAAATGGATTAGCAGAAAATATAGAAGAAGAATGTAAAGAATATGATTCTAGAATAACTGAATTAGGTGGTACTGATGTTCAATTATTAGGGATTGGTAACAATGGACACATAGCATTTAATGAACCAGATAATGAATTATTATCAGGAACTCATTTAACAAAATTAACAGAAGAGACTATAAAAGCTAATGCTAGATTTTTTGAATCAGTAGATGAAGTTCCAACACAAGCTTTAACTATGGGACTTGGTGGAATAATGAGATCAAAGAAAATAATAGTTATAGCAAGCGGTGAAAGTAAAGCTGAAGCTGTAAAAGCAATGGTAAGTGGAAAAATAAGTACAAATATGCCAGCATCAATGTTACAAATGCACAGAGATGTTACAGTTATAGTTGATGAAGCAGCAGCAAAATTATTATAAAAATTAGATACTAAAGGCTATTAAGGATTGTAATGCTATTATAAATAGATTACATTCCTTTTTTTATTATTTACAAATTATAAAAAGTTTATTATATGGATAACTATTTATAATTTTTTTCTTTTGGCTGGTTAAAGGACATATGGAAGTTTATATTGACTTGAAGTGAAAGGATGGAATAAGAAAATTTACATATGACCAATATTATAAATATTGGTTTTTATAATATTGTTATGATATAGTTATTTTATAATTGAGTTAATATATAGGTTGAAATAAATATTCAATTAAATTATATGGTAAGCTATTAGATTCATTATTTGGGAGCTTATATCAAAGTTAAAAAGTTATATGACTCCAATTTTAATATCTTACAAGAATAACTATGTTAACTATTTAGTATTATATTATTTTAATTATAAGTATAAGTATTATTAATTTAACTATATATTGATTATAATATTAAATATAAAATATAAAAGTAAATAAGATTGGTAGGTAAAATTTATGGCTAAGATTAAATCCATGTTTGTTTGTCAAGAATGTGGATATGAGTCTCCTAAATGGCTAGGGAAATGTCCAGATTGTAATAAGTGGAATACTTTAGTTGAAGAAGTAAAGGAAACTCACAAAGAAATTAAAAGTAAAGTTAATAACTTAAGGGTTTTAGATAATATGCCTAAAAGCATAGGACAAATTAAATCAGGAGAAAAACAAAGATATGATACTGGACTGCGTGAATTAAATAGAGTATTGGGGGGCGGTTTAGTAAGGGGATCTTTAACATTAATATCAGGAGATCCTGGTATAGGAAAATCTACTTTACTATTACAAACAGCAAACTCAATATCTAAATCATACGGGAAAGTACTATATGTTTCTGGAGAAGAGTCTGAAGAGCAAATTAAAATTAGAGGAGACAGGTTAGAGGCTAATGCTGAACAACTATACATATTATCAGAAACCAACCTTGATTTAATAGAAGCATATATAGATGAATTACAGCCTGTTTTTGTAATAATTGATTCAATACAAACTGTATATAAGGAAACAATAACTTCTGCTCCAGGAAGTGTATCTCAAGTAAAGGAATGTTCTAATGCCTTAATGAGAATAGGCAAAAGTAAGAGCATACCATTATTTATAGTAGCTCATGTTACTAAACAAGGCGAACTTGCAGGTCCAAGAGTTCTTGAACATATGGTTGATACAGTACTATATTTTGAGGGAGAACGTACAGAAGAATTTAGAGTCCTTAGGACTATGAAAAATCGTTTTGGAACAACTAGTGAAATAGGGGTTTTTGAAATGGCAGAGGAAGGATTAAAGGAAATATATGATCCTTCGAGAATATTTTTAGAGGATACTAACTTTAATCAAGAAGGCTCAGCAGTTATAGGAATAATGGAAGGTACTAGACCTATACTTGTTGAAATTCAAGCATTAGTTACAGAAACAAATATGCACATGGCTAGCAGAACGGCCGTGGGAATAGATAACCAACGATTAAGACTTATATTAGCTGTACTTGAGAAAAAGTTAAGAGTCCCATTCTATAAGTATGATGTGTATGTAAATGTTGTTGGGGGACTTACTTTAGATGGTACTACAGGAGATTTAGGCCTTGCATTGGGATTATTATCAAGTGTAAAAAATACAGGATTTAAGTTAGAAAGAATGGTTATTGTAGGAGAAGTTGGACTTACAGGTGAAATAAGACCTGTTTCATCTTGTGATAGATTGATTAAAGAAGCAGAAAAGATGGGATTTAAAAATGCAATAATTCCTGAAAGAAATAAAGATAAGGTTACTAGCACTTCTATGAATATAATAGGAGTAAGCAATTTAAGAGAGGCTATAAGTAAGATATTCTAACGAATTGGGTGAGTATATGAGAATAAAAGATGATGAAGAAATAAAAAGTATTTTAAAACTTATGAGTCCAGGAACAGTGCTAAGAGAAGGTTTAGAGAATATATTAAGAGCTAAAACTGGAGGCTTAGTTGTTATTGGCGATGGTGAAGAGGTAATGAAGCTTGTTGATGGTGGCTTTAATATCAATTCCGAGTATTCACCAGCTTATGTCTATGAATTAGCGAAAATGGATGGTGCTATAGTAATAAGTGGAGATTTAAAAAGAATTATTTGTGCCAATACACAGCTTGTGCCAGATCATTCTCTTACGACATATGAAACAGGAACAAGACATAGAACAGCTAATAGAGTTGCAAAACAAACAGGAAATATAGTTGTAGCAATTTCTCAAAGAAGAAATATAATAACTATTTATAAGGGAGACTTAAAATATGTTCTTCAAGAAAGTAGCGTTATATTAGCAAGAGCAAATCAAGCCATACAAACCTTAGAGAAGTATGTAACTGTATTAGAAAGAGTAATAAATAACTTAAATCTTTTAGAATTCCAGGACTTAACAACTATCTTTGATGTTGTAACCTCAATACAAAGAACAGAAATGGTAATGAGGGTTGTAGAAGAAATTCAAAGGTATATAGTTGAACTTGGTAACGAAGGAAGGCTTATTTCTATGCAACTTAATGAACTTATAAAATTCATAGAGAGAGATGGAATTTTATTGATAAGAGATTATTGTAAAGAAAATTTAAGTTATGAAGATATATATAATGAAATTCAAATGCTTACCGCTGAAGAATTAGTTGATTTAGATTTAATAGCTAAAATATTAGGATATTCAGGATTACCATTAGTAGACACGTTAATTTCACCAAAGGGATATAGAGTTTTATTTAAGGTTCCGAGAATTCCTGTATCAGTTATTGAAAACTTAGTTAAACACTTCAACGAACTTAAGTATGTTATTGAAGCAGACACTAATGAGTTAGATAAAGTAGATGGAATAGGAGAAGCTAGAGCTAGGGCTATAAGAAGTGGATTAAGAAGAATAAAAGAACAAATATACTTAAAAAATGAAATTTAACAAAAATATGTATAAAAGTAAATAGAACTGAGAATAATAAAAAAGCAGGTAAAAACCTGCTTAAAGTTTATCTAAGTGTAAATTTACCTAGAATACTCATTTTATTTTCTTCTTTTATTAAGATATCATATAGATTCAAATCTAAGCAATTGCATAAAGAAGTAAGATAAAATAGATTATTTCCAATTTCATTTTCGATAATTTCACGACAATTATCACACAGGGTTCCTTTAATATGATTATTTAGTTCATAATTAAAATCATTAGTTTCATCAGTTTCATCAGAAGGAATTCCTTGTTTTTCAGCACAAATTTGAATACAGCCACAATTAGTAACGGCCTTTGCTACAGCTCTATTTACTCTAGAGCTAGATTCACTATATTTAGTTAGTATATCTAAAATGCTTTTATGGCGCAGTAATGATTCATTGACATCATTTTGGAAATTATCAAAAATTATATCTTTCATATGCCTCAACTCCTTAAAATCTATGGATATTTTTTAATAAAAGTATACTTTATTAAAAAATATATATGGCCTAATCACTAAGCAATAAAATTAATATGATATTAAATAATTCAATACTTACTTAATAAAATCAAACAAATAATATCGAAAGTATTGCCTAATTTTTAAGCTTATAAAACTTAATTTCGCATAGATATTATAAATTAATTATATATTTATTTAATTATAAAATATTTAAAATTATTCATTTTGTTGCAACTTATATAGCTAATTAACTTTAATACAATAATAGCTAATATTAATCTTATTTTATAGGGGGTATTTTAAATTAATAAGAATTTAATAAATCTTCATTTTAGATAATACCTTTATATGGTATAATGATATAGACTTCTTACAAAAGAGTAAATAAAATTAAAAATATAAATAAAACAATATTATAGGGAGGTGACATTATGTTAAAAAAGATTATAAGAGTTATATTTACTATAATAGGCTTTATAAGTGGATATATTATTAGTGGAATACTAGTAACTATTACCGCTTTAAGTAAAATATCTTTTTTATCTAAACCAGTTGGAATTATATCAGTACGAATTCTTTTAACTTTATTATTTGGACTTATATTATATATTATTTCACCACGTATTTATGACTCTATTGTTAAAGCAATTGAATATATTGAAAAGAATATTCAAAGACTTACAGCGGCAGAGCTTCTTTATGGTGGATTAGGTGCGTTAATATCATTAATATTAACATCACTTTTAGGACTACCGTTATATAATATAGACCTTTATGGGTTAGGACCAATACTATTTGTTCTACTAAACTTAATATTTGCAATAATATTTGCTAGTATATTTGTTGAAAAGAAGGATGACATATCAAATATTCTTGTAAATCTCAAGAAAAGTAGTGCTAAGGAAAAGAAGTCAAAAGTAGCTGTGAAAAACATAGCTAAGGTATTGGATACTTCTGTTATAATTGATGGAAGGATATTTGATATATGCCAAACTGGATTTGTTGAAGGTCCGTTAGTTATACCTAATTTTGTATTAGATGAATTGAGACATATTTCAGATTCAGCAGATTCTCTAAAAAGAAATAGGGGAAGAAGAGGACTTGACATATTAAATAAAATACAAAAAGAGCTTGATATAGAAACTCAAATTTGGGAAGGAGATTTCCCAGAGATACAAGAAGTCGATAGTAAGTTATTAAAGCTTGCACAAAAGCTTAAAGGTAAAGTTATAACTAATGATTTCAATTTAAATAAAGTTGCAGAGTTCCAAGGGGTTCCTGTACTAAATATCAATGAATTAGCAAATGCAATTAAGCCAGTTGTTCTTCCAGGGGAAGAAATGAAGGTGATTGTAGTTAAGGATGGTAAAGATGCATCTCAAGGAGTTGGATATTTAGATGATGGAACCATGATTGTAGTAGAAGGTGGAAGAAAGTTCATGGGAGAACAAATAGTAGTTATAGTAACTTCTGTACTTCAAACAGCTGCAGGAAGAATGATATTTGCGAAACCAAAGGAATAGTTAAGTAGGTGTTATTATGATAAGTGCAATAATTTTAGCAGGTGGAAAAGGTAAAAGAATGGGTGCTAAAGTTAGTAAGCAATATATAGAGCTTAAAGGTAAGCCAATCTTATATTATACGTTAAAAAGGTTTGCTGCTTGTAGGCAAATAGATAAAATTATTCTGGTTTTGCCTAAAGATGAAATTGATTATTGTAAGGATGAGATATTGAATAAATATTCATTAAAGGTTGATATGATAGTAGAAGGTGGAGAAGAAAGGCAAGATTCAGTTTTTAATGCATTAGAGTGCATAGAAAATTCTGAGATTGTAATTATCCATGATGGGGCAAGACCTTTTACATCCGAACGAATTATAAATGATGGGATAAAGTATGCAAAACTCTATGGAGCGGCAGCACCTGGAGTTATACCAAAGGATACTATTAAAGTTATTAATGAAGATAAATTTTCAATTTCTACACCTGATAGAAATACATTACGTGCAATTCAAACTCCACAAGTTTTTAAATTTAATCTTATAAAGGAGTGTCATAATAAAGTTAAGAAGAATAATATAAGTGTTACAGATGATACTATGGTAGTAGATATGTACAAAAATAAGGTTTACTTATATGAAGGTGAGTATACTAATATAAAAGTTACTACACCAGAGGATCTGATACTGGCAGAAAAGCTTGTATAATAGAGATTTTATAATATTGACATAATCTTTTGGAGAATATATAATTAATTAAGCTAAAAATTAATAAATTTAAAACAGTGAAGAAGAATAGTAGAATCCGCCATTCAGAGAGAAAATTCATAGGCTGTAAAATTTTCAATAGGGTTTGAACCAGCTTTGGAGTTATAGGAAAAAACTATCGGTTTAATACCGTTATCATTTTAGAGAACAAATTTAGGTGGTACCGCGAGATAAGTTCGCCCTAATCAAATTAGGGTGGGCTTTTTTTATATAGAAATTTAAGAATTAAAATAAATAACAATATAGGAGGAAGCAAAGATGAAAATGTCTAATATGTTAGTATCAACATTAAGAGAGGTTCCAGCAGAAGCTGAAATAGATAGTCATAAGCTGATGTTAAGAGCTGGGATGATAAGAAAAATGGCATCAGGTATATACAATTACATGCCATTAGGATTAAAGGTTTTAAAAAATGTAGAGAATGTAATAAGAGAGGAAATGAATAATGCAGGAGCACAAGAATTCTTAGCTTCAGCAGTGTTGCCAGCAGAACTTTGGCAAGAATCTGGAAGATGGGATGTTTATGGAGATGAGTTATTTAGATTAAAAGATAGAAACAATAGAGATTTTTGTCTTGGACCAACTCATGAGGAAGTATTTACTGATATTGCAAGAAATGAAATTAAATCATATAAACAATTACCAATAAATCTTTATCAAATACAAACAAAGTACAGAGATGAAAGAAGACCAAGATTTGGAGTAATGAGGTCAAGAGAATTTATAATGAAAGATGCTTACAGTTTTGATAAAGATCAAGAAGGTTTGGATGTTTCTTATAACAAGATGAGAGAAGCATATATTAAAATATTTAACAGATGTGGAATAGAGGCAAAACCTGTTGAAGCTGATTCAGGAGCTATAGGAGGCTCTAATTCAGCAGAGTTTATGGTTAAATCAGAAGTAGGAGAAGATGATGTAGTATTTTGTACAGCATGTGATTATGCAGCTAATATAGAAAAAGCTCATTCAACAGCAGAAAAATCAGAAATTGAAGAATTAAAAGCAATTAACAAAATAGAAACACCAAATATAAGAACAATTGAAGAATTAGCAAGATTTTTTAACACCACAGAAAAAAAGTTTGCTAAAACCTTAATATACAATGCTGATGACAAAATAGTAGCAGTAATGGTTAGAGGTGACAGAGAAGTTAATGAAGTTAAGATTTCAAATGCTTTAGGCGGAGTAGTAAACTTAAACATGGCAACATCAGAAGAAGTTTATAGTGCAACTAATGCACAAGTTGGATTTGCCGGTCCTATAAATATAAAAGTAGATGTTTTATTTGTTGATGAAGAAGTTGCTAATATGTACAATTTTATTGTTGGAGCTAATGAAACGGGATATCATATTGAAAATGTAAATTACAAAAGAGATTTCGAAGGTATAATTGGAGACTACAGAAATATAACTGAAGGTGAGAAGTGCCCAGTTTGTGGTGGTGAAGTGACTATATCAAGAGGAACTGAAGTTGGTCATATATTTAAACTAGGAACAAAGTATTCAGAAGCGATGAATGCTAATTTTATAGATGAAAATGGTAAAGAAAAACCATTTATAATGGGTTGCTATGGTATTGGTGTAACAAGAACAATGGCATCAATAATAGAGCAGCATAATGATGAAAATGGAATAGTTTGGCCTTTATCTGTAGCACCATATCATGTTAATGTTATTCCTGTAAACATTAAAGATGAAGAACAAATGAAGATTGCTAACAAGATATATGAAGAGCTAAAGTTAGTAGGTGTTGAAGCGGTACTAGATGATAGAAATGAAAGAGCAGGGGTTAAATTTAAGGATTCAGACCTTATGGGAATACCAATGAGGATAACAGTTGGTAAGAAAATTGTTGATGGAGAAGTAGAATTTAAACTTAGAACATCAGAAATGGAAAATATAAAAATAGAAGAAGCTATAGATAAAGTTAGAGATGAGTTTAAGAAAAATAAATTATCTGTAAGATAGGAGGTAATTAAATGAAAGTTTATAATAGTTTAACTAGAAAAAAAGAAGAATTCGTACCACTAACCCCAGGGGAAGTTAAGATGTATGTATGTGGGCCTACTGTGTATAATTATTTTCACATAGGTAATGGAAGAACTTTTATTATATTTGATACTATAAGAAGATATTTAGAATATAGAGGATATAAAGTTAAATTCGTTCAAAATTTTACAGATATAGATGATAAAATGATAAATAAAGCAAATGAAGAAGAAACTACAGTTTTAAATATTGGAAATAGGTATATAGACGAATATTATAAAGATGCTGATGGTTTAAATATTAAAAGAGCATCAATAAATCCAAGAGCTACTGAATATATAAATGATATAATTGAATTTGTTGAAGGATTAATAGAAAAAGGTTATGCTTATGAAGTGAGTGGAGATGTTTATTTTAGAACTAAAAAGTTTGATGGGTATGGAAAGCTTATAAAGCAAAGTTTAGAGGACCTTCAATCGGGAGCTAGAATAAGTATTGATGAAAGAAAAGAAGATCCTATGGATTTTGCTGTATGGAAGTCTCAGAAACCTGGTGAGCCAGCTTGGGAAAGTCCGTGGGGCTTAGGAAGACCTGGATGGCATATAGAATGCTCTTGTATGGCAAAAAAAATATTAGGAGATACAATAGATATACACGCAGGTGGAATGGATTTAGCATTCCCACATCATGAAAATGAAATTGCTCAAAGTGAAGCTTTAACAGGAAAACCTTTTGCGAATTACTGGATGCATTCAGCATATTTAAATGTTAATAATCAAAAGATGTCAAAATCATTAAATAACTTCTTAACTGCTAGAGATGCACTTGAAAAGTATGATCCAGACATAATAAGATTTTTAATGTTGTCTGCTCATTATAGAGTTCAATTAAATTTTAGTGATGATTTATTAGAATCAGCTAAATCTTCGGTTGAAAGATTATATAATGCAGTTTCTAATTTAGAAAACTTAATAAGTGAAGTTAAAAAAGAAAATATGGATGATGAAGAAAAAGCTTATTTAGAATCTTTAAATGGTTATAGACAAAAATATATAGATAAAATGGATGACGACTTTAATACAGCAGATGCTATTACAGCTATATTTGACCTTATAAGAGATATAAATACTAATGTGTCAATAGAGTCATCAAAAGAACTTTGTGAAGCTACTCTAAGCTTAATAAGAGAACTTGGAGAGCCTTTAGGAATTCTTCAAAAATCAACAAAAGGAAGTTTAGAAGAGGAAATAGAGGATTTAATAGAGCAAAGGCAGCAAGCGAGAAAAAATAGAGATTTTGCATTAGCGGATAAAATTAGAGATGATTTGAAGGCTAGGAATATAATTCTAGAAGATACTCCACAAGGAGTAAGATGGAAAAAAATAAATTAGTCTAGAGGGCTGCAATTTTGCAGCCTTTCTTTAAAGGAGAGAAATATATGTTAGAGGATTTAAGAGTTAGGGAATTTAATATAGAAGAGGCTAGGAGATTAAATCCTTTGCAATTAGCTTTAATAGGGGATGGAGTATATGAAATATATATAAGAAATTATATATTATCTAATAATACAGATCTATCTGCACACAAAATTCATGTAAAGGCAATAGGTTATGTTAAAGCCAAGAGCCAGTCTAATATAATGCATAATATAGAAGATATATTAACAGAAGATGAATTGTATATTTATAAAAGAGGTAGAAATGCAAAATCTGCCACTATTCCTAAAAATGCAGATGTAATAGACTATAGAAATGCTACTGGATTTGAAGCTTTAGTGGGATATTTATATTTAATTGGAAATAAGGAAAGATTAAATATTATATTAGAAAAATCTACAGAAACATACTTAACATAATTAAGGAAAAGTATATAATAGATATAAGGAGTGATTTAATGTGACTAAAGGAAATAGAGAAGCTAGAATGAAGGCTAGAATGGAAAGACAAATGTTTGAAAATCCTTCAGGACAAGGAAAAAGACAATTTACTAGAGAAAATAAAAATGTAAGAGATAATTACATAAAGGAAAGTGTTACTATTCAAAATGAAGAAGAAACTAGGGAAGATCTAGTTATAGGTAGAAATGCCGTAATAGAAGTCTTAAAAAGTGATAGAACAATAGAATGTATATATATAGCTAATGGAAATATGGAAGGCTCTATAAAAGTTATACTGAATATGGCAAGAGAAAAAGGATTAGTATTAAAGGAAGTAGATAGGAAAAAGCTAGATGGTATGAGTAATGGTACAAATCATCAAGGTGTAATAGCTTTAGTTACTCCATTTAAGTATTGTCAGATTGCAGATATGCTAAAGGATGCCAGAGAGAAGAATCAAGATCCCTTTATAGTAATTCTAGATGAAATAGAAGATCCTCACAACTTAGGTTCTATAATTAGAACCGCAGAATTATGTGGAGCTCATGGAATAATTATACCTAAAAGAAGAAATGTTGGAATCACATCAACTGTATATAAATCTTCAGTTGGAGCAATAGAACATATGAAAATCGCGAAAGTAACCAATATAAATGCAGCTATAGATGAGTTAAAAGAAAGTGGATTATGGATTTATGGAGCAGATATAGCAGGAGAAGAATATAGCTATGAAGTGAATTTTAGTGGACCTTGTGCAATGGTTATAGGAAGTGAAGGAAGAGGAATATCTAAATTAACTCTTAAAAAATGTGATAAATTAATCAAAATACCTATGATAGGTAAAATTAACTCTTTAAATGCTTCAGTTGCGGGTGGTATAATGATGTATGAAATACTAAAGGGAAGATTACTAAAAAAGCAGAGTTAAGACTGAAGAGGTAGCATGTGAAGATTATATTTGTTGATGGATATAACGTTATAAATAGCTGGCCCAATCTAAAAGTACAAAAAGATTATAGCTTTGATGGAGCTAGAAAAAGTTTAATAGATAGTTTACATAATTATTCAGTCTATGAAGGTTGTAAGATAATAATAGTATTTGATGCACATAAGGTTAAAAGAAGCATTGAAAAGAAAGAAAACCTAAATAAAAATATTAGTATAGTATTTACAAAAGATGGTGAGACAGCAGATTCTTATATAGAAAGAGAAGTCCATATTTTAGGAAGGCGATTTGAGGTGAATGTGGTTACATCAGATTGGCTTGAACAACAAACTATCTTTCAAAGAGGAGCAATTAGGATATCTGCACTTGAATTTTATAACGAAGTTATTGAAACGGAAAATAGAATAAAAAATAAAACAATAAAAAATATGTATTCATCTAAAAATCATTTGGGGGATAACGTGGATGAAGATATATTTAAAAAATTAGAAGAAATAAGAAGAAGCAAATAAAATTTTGACTAAATATATATACTATAATGCTATAGGGCTTAAAGGGGTGATATATAGTGGAGAATACAAAAAAAGAAAAAGGCTTATTCGCAGAATTTTTAGACAAAGTAGATGAGGAAGTAGTTGATGAAGCAAAAAAAGGTAATATAAGGGCCCAAGAATATTTGATATCTAAATATGAAAATTTTGTAAAAGCCAAAGCTAAGTCATATTTCCTTATTGGAGCAGATAAAGAAGATATCTATCAGGAAGGAATGATAGGTCTATATAAAGCTATTAGAGACTTTAAATCTGATAAATTAACAAGTTTTAAAGCATTTGCAGAACTATGTATAACTAGACAAATAATAACTGCAATAAAAACAGCAACCAGACAAAAACATATCCCTTTAAACACATATATATCCTTAAACAAGCCTATTTATGAAGAAGAATCAGATAGAACATTAATAGATGTTTTATCTGAATTAAAGATAACGAATCCTGAGGAGCTTATAATTGGAAAAGAACAATTAAAGCATATAGAAGGAGAGATGGCTAAGGTATTATCAGAACTTGAACTAGAAGTGCTTCAGTCATATTTAGATGGCAAATCTTATCAAGAAATAGCATGTGATTTAGATAGGCAGGCTAAGTCTATAGATAATGCACTACAAAGAGTTAAGCGAAAGCTTGAAAAATGTCTGGATACCGAAAAATAAGTCGTTAAATTTTTATTGACAAATTTTTTGAACAATAGTAAACTTTATAATTGGTATATTAAACTATAAACCATATTAAAATGGAAATGCTCACGTAGCTCAGTAGGTAGAGTGTCGCCTTGGTAAGGCGGAGGTCGTCGGTTCAATCCCGATCGTGAGCTCCAATATAGTTAAACGCTCACCAGGAGTGATTATTGTGATTGTAAATTGCTTTAACCTTTGCAGTGAGCTAAATATATTACCAAAAAAAGCTAGAAAACGCTAGGCAAAGTTTATTACAAAGATTAAAGGAGGATTTTACAATGGCAAAGCAAAAATTCGAAAGA
>JAQCTH010000055.1 GCA_027686065.1 Clostridiaceae bacterium AF10-41 | reverse complement strand
ATTAATGAAATATAGTAAAATATCAATAAAAACATTAAAATCATAGTAAAATATCAATAATATTTATATATTATAAATAAAGTATTAATTTATAATATATAAATAAATGAAATTATTATATTTAATAAAGACAACAATTTAACAATATTGTTGAAAAAATTACAAAGTCAGTATAGAATTATCTTGTAAATTTCATTTAAGGGGGATAATTTTATGAAATCAAAAAAAATTATAGCTATATGTTTAGTATCAATGGCATTATTAGTTGGATGTGGAAGTAAGGAAACTTCAAATTCAAATAATAATGGTTCAACTTCAAACCAACAAAGTAAATTCACAGGAACAAAAACTTATGAGTCATTATATGATACAACAGGTAAAAAAGGTGATGTTGTAGTTACAGAGGTTGAGTTTAAAGACGGAGAAGCAGTAAAGGTTTCAATTGATGTGCGTCAAGAAAATGGCACAATGAAGAAAGAAGAAGCTAAAAAAGGTAATTACGTAATGAAAGAAGGAGAAGCTAAGAACTGGGGAGAGCAAATGGAGTTGTTAGAAGCCTTCTTAAATGAAAATAAGGTTGATGTATCTAAGGTTAAATTAACTAATGCAGAAGGAAATACAGATGCAGTATCAGGAGTATCAATTAAGGTTGGTGCATATGTAAATACAGTTAAAGAAGTTTTAGACGCAGTTAAAGAAGGTAAAGAATTAGAAAGTGGATTTACTGGAGCTAAAATAGCAGAAACTCCATATGATCCAAGTGGAGCAAAAAAAGACATGGTAGTTACAAAAGTTGTATTTAACCATGGAAAACCAGTATCAGTTAATGTTGATGTTAAGCAAGAAGACGGTTCAATGAAGAAAAAGGCTTCTGAAGAAGGTAAGTATGTAATGAAAGAAGGAGAAGCTAAACATTGGCATGAACAAATGGCATTATTAGAAGAATTCATAGTTAAAAATAACTTTGACCTTTCAAAAGTTAAATTAACTAATGACGATGGAAATACAGATGCAGTATCAGGAGTATCAATTAAAGTTGGAACTTATGTAAAAGCTGTACAAGATGTTTTAGATTCAGTTAAGTAGTAATATTTTAGCCACCTATTTATAGGTGGCTTTATTATTTTAATAAAAATAATAATTTTAGAAACTATATTTGAAGTATACAAATCAAATAATTCTAGATAATAAACATATAGATAATATATAAATTAGACCAATACATAGAAAATGTATATATTGAAGATGAAAAATAACTTTAAGAATATATAGAATTATAAAAAATTAATTTAGAACTTTTATTTAAATTTTCTAGATTAATTTTTTTAATGTATTGGTAAAAATAATATTATATTAATTAATGAGAATTGTTATTGACATTATAAAGAGAAATAGTATAATAAAATTATACCACACCCCTGGGGGGTGGTGAAGGAGGGTAAAAATGAAAATAGAAAAAGTTAAAATATCAGGTATGACATGTACTGCTTGTGCAAGTAGAGTTGAAAGAGTAATAAATAAACTTGAAGGTGTAGATAAAGCAAATGTTAATTTCGCTACAGAAACCTTGAGTGTTCAATATGATAATGATAAAGTAAATAGTTCTGATATTGAAAAGGCTATTGAAAAAGCAGGATACGGAGTAGAAAAAAACACTAAGAATTATAGCTTTAAAGTTGAAGGAATGACATGTTCAGCTTGTGCAAATAGAGTTGAAAGAGTCACTAAAAAGGCTGATGGGGTTGTAAATTCATCAGTAAATTTTGCTACAGAAAAACTAAATATAACTTTTGATGAAAATAAAATATCTGTTAATGATTTAAAAAATATAGTAGAAAAAGCAGGATATAAATTAATAGTGGAAGAAAAGAAAGATGGTCTGGAAAAAAATATTCCCGAGCATAAGAAGCTTTGGTATAGATTTATTTTATCTATTATATTTACAGTTCCATTACTAATAATAACAATGGGACATATGGCAGGAATGCATTTACCGCAAATTATTGATCCTATGATGAATCCTTTGAATTTTGCAATAATACAACTTGTATTAACTGTACCTGTGATAATAGTGGGATATAAGTTTTATATGATAGGTTTTAAAAATTTATTTAAATTAAGTCCTAATATGGATTCTTTAATAGCTATAGGAACATCAGCAGCAGTGGTTTATGGAATATTTGCTATATATAAAATAAATATGGGAGATCATGACTATGCAATGCATTTATATTTTGAATCAGCAGCGGTAATACTTGCGTTAATAACTTTAGGAAAATATTTAGAAGCAGTATCAAAAGGAAAGACTTCAGAAGCTATTAAAAAACTTATGGGGTTAGCGCCTAAGACTGCTAATATTATTAGAAATGGAAATGAACTTACCATTCCTATTGAAGAAGTGAAGGTTTCAGATATAGTAATTGTAAAGCCTGGAGAAAAGTTACCTGTAGATGGAGAAGTTGTTGAAGGTAATACATCAATAGATGAATCCATGCTTACAGGGGAGAGTATTCCAGTTGAAAAAAGTATAGGAAGCAAGGTAATAGGAGCAAGTATTAATAAAACAGGTTTTATAAAATATAGAGCTACTAAAGTTGGAGATGATACAGCACTTGCGCAAATAATAAAATTAGTTGAAGATGCTCAAGGAACAAAGGCGCCAATTGCAAAACTTGCAGATGTAATATCAGCATATTTTGTACCAACTGTGATAGGATTAGCTGTTATAGCAGCTTTAGCTTGGTATATATCAGGTGAATCAGCAGTATTTTCATTAACTATTTTTATAGCAGTTTTAGTTATAGCATGTCCGTGTGCATTAGGATTAGCAACACCTACAGCAATTATGGTGGGAACTGGAAAAGGAGCTGAAAATGGAGTTCTAATAAAAGGTGGAGAAGCACTAGAAACTGCATATAAAGTTCAAACTATAGTTTTTGATAAAACAGGAACTATAACAGAAGGAAAACCAAAAGTAACTAATATAATAACACAAGGGATAAGCGAAATAGAAATTTTAACATTAGCTGCTAGTGCAGAAAAGGGATCAGAGCATCCCCTAGGTGAAGCCATAGTAAAAGCTGCAGAAGAAAAAGATATTAAATTGAAAAATATAGAAGATTTTAAAGCGATACCTGGACATGGTATAGAAGTAAAAATAGAAAATATTATTATTTTACTAGGAAATAAAAAGTTAATGGTTGAAAGTGGAATAGATTTAGGAGATTTAGAAAATAAATCTAACCAGCTAGCAGAAGAAGGAAAAACTCCTATGTTTTTAGCTATAGATAATCAAATAAAAGGTATTATAGCAGTTGCAGATACAGTAAAGGAAAATAGCAAAAAAGCTATAAAAGCTATTCATAATATGGGAATAAAAGTAGCAATGATAACTGGTGATAATGAAAAAACAGCAAAAGCAATAGCTAAGGAAGTTGGAATTGATATTGTGTTAGCAGAAGTTTTACCAGAAGATAAATCAAATGAAGTTAAAAAATTGCAAAGCGAAAATAAAAAGGTTGCTATGGTTGGAGATGGAATTAATGATGCGCCAGCATTGGTTCAAGCAGATGTAGGAATAGCAATAGGTTCAGGAACAGATGTAGCTATAGAATCTGCAGACATTGTATTAATGAAAAGTGATTTACTAGATGTTATAAAAGCAATACAATTGAGTAAAGCTACTATAAATAATATAAAACAAAATCTTTTCTGGGCATTTGCATACAACGTATTAGGGATACCGGTAGCCATGGGGGTTCTTCATATCTTTGGAGGTCCACTATTAAATCCAATGATAGCGGCCGGAGCTATGAGTTTAAGTTCAGTATCCGTATTATTAAATGCATTAAGGCTTAGAAAATTCGAATCTAATATCTAGTTTATGAAAAAAATTATATAAATATTAGTATAAAAATAAAAATGTAAATAATTAAAAAGTAAGAAAGTTTATCTTAAATATATATGAAGATAGACTTTTTTGCTTTTTAATATTAATAATGTAAAATAATTAATTGTATGTTAGAATTAATAGCATATATATGGTTCAACTAATAAAGTAATTATAATCTTGTTTTATAAAATTAATAAAGCTAATTAAGTAAAATAGTTAAGTTGAAAACATATACATCATTTATTTTTGATATAAAAGTTTACATTAGGAGGCATGATTAAAAAATATGAGTAAAATAAATGAAGTTTATAATGCTTTAAAGGAATTAGAAGTAAAAAGGAGCAACAGTATAACAGCGATGGAGCTTAGTACTTTTATGAACTTAGATAGAGCTAATGTAAGCAGATATTTAAATCAGCTTTATAAAAGTGGTGTTATTAATAAAAGTGAAGGGCATCCAGTTAAATATAGTTGCGCTGGTGATAAAGAGAAAAAAGGAAATATTGAACCTAAGAAAAAGAGTAAAGAACTTAAGAGAAATACCCTAGATACCTTAGTAGGTTCGAAGCTAAGCTTACAAATGCCAATTCAACAAGCTAAAGCGGCGATATTATATCCACCAAATGGCTTGCATACTTTGATTCTAGGGGAAACTGGAGTAGGTAAATCGATGTTCGCTGAAGCTATGTATAATTTTGCAATAGAGTCTAACGTGATAAATAATGAAGCTCCTTTTGTAAGGTTTAATTGTGCAGATTATGCTGATAATCCACAGTTAGTTATGGCTCAGATATTTGGTGTGAAAAAAGGGGCATATACAGGAGCTGACGCAGATAGAGATGGATTATTAAAAAAAGCCAATGGTGGTATATTATTTTTAGATGAAATTCATAGATTATCACCACAAGGTCAAGAGATGCTATTTACATATATAGATAAAGGCCATTTTAGGATTTTAGGAGATACTGAAAAGTTAGTTCATGTAGAGGCACAAATTATAGCAGCTACAACTGAAGATCCACAGTCTTTTTTGCTTAAAACATTTACAAGAAGAATACCAATGGTTATAACATTACCATCTTTAAAAGAAAAAAATATAAAGGAAAGATATTATTTACTTAGAGAATTTATAGAGAATGAATCAAAGAGGGTATCTAAAAGTATTTATTTTAATAAGAATGCTTTAATATCGTTTTTGTTATACGATTGTCCCAATAATATAGGTCAATTAAAAAGTGATATTCAACTTTCCTGTGCAAGGGCATTTTTAAAGTATAAAGCAAAGAGTAAAGATTATATATTAGTTGAGCAAGAAGATTTACATCAAAGGGTAAAAATGGGCCTTATGAAGTTACAAGAATATAGAGAAGAAGTAGAAGAAATTCTAAATAATATGGGTGATGTTCTTAAATTTTCTTATAAGAATAAAATTGTATTAATTGAAGATGGGGAGAATTTAGAAGAATTTAAAGAGGGTACCATGTTTTATGATAGAATTGAACAGAAAATAGAAGAGCTAAAAAATGATGGAATAGAAGAAAAGGAAATCGATGAAATCTTAAATATAGATATAGAGAAATACTTTAGAAAATATATAAGAGATTTACCAGAAAGATTTAGAAGAGAAGAAATATCAAAAGTAGTAGATTTGGAAATCGTGGATTTAGTAGAGGAAATTCTTTTGTTTGCATCTAATAGGTTAAATAGGGAATATGATGAAAAGGTTTATTTTGGACTATCTCTTCATATTCAAGGAAGTTTAGAGAGAATAAGACAAGGGATAAAAATATTTCATCCTAAATTAAATTTTATAAGGGGAGAGTATGCTAAAGAGTTTATTGTGTCTATGGAAGTTGCAAGTATTATAGATAAACGCTTTGGTATTGAAGTTCCTTTAGATGAAATTGGTTATATAACTATGTTTTTAGCAACTAATCCTTATGAAAAAGATAAAATTAAGGATGAAAAAGTAGCTGTCTTAGTTATAATGCATGGTCATTCTACAGCATCATCAATGGTAGAAGTGGCTAATTCTTTAATCGGAGAAGAGTATGTTCAGGCCTTGGATATGCCTTTAAGTATGAAAGCAGAGGATATGTATAGAATTGCAATGAAAAAAATAAAAGAAATACATACAGGTAAAGGTGTTTTTCTTTTGGTAGATATGGGATCCTTAACTAATTTTGCAGATATGATAAAAGAAGAAACTGATATTAATGTAAAAACTATTGATATGGTTACAACCTTATTAGTCATAGAAGCAGGAAGAAAGGCTTTAAATGGAAGAGGATTAAAAGAAATATATGAATCTTGTTTAGAGATAAAAAGATATGGGGTTCAAGGTGCGGCATCAAAAATTGATAGGAAAGAAAATATTGTAATTACCTCTTGTTTTACTGGAGATGGTTCTGCTCAAAGGTTGAAAGAAATAATAGAGAATAACATGAATAATAAATTAAATATTAAAATTCATGCACTTAATATACTGGATAAAGATGATTTTTACAGCAATATAGATTCTTTAGGTGAAAAATATAATATACTTGCAATAGTTGGAGTAATGAATACTTATGTACCTAATATACCGTTTATATCAGCAGCAAAAATATTATCAGGGGATGGGATAGACGATTTAGAAAAGCTTATATCTCAAGAAGAAGAATATTACAAAATAATTGAAAGTATGGAAAAACAAATAGATAATATAGATTCGTATAAACTTGTAAGAAATATAAGAAAAGTATTACTTAAGATAGAAGAGCATCTAAATATTAAATTAATACATGAAGTAAAAATAGGGATAATGATTCATACATGCTTCTTAATAGAAAAATTAATTAAGGGTGGTAAAGAGACTCCTTTTGTTATGTTAAATGAATTTAGGCATTCAAATAATAAAGAGTTTATACTTATTAAACAATGTTTAAAAATTTTAGAGGAAAATTATAAAATCAATATTGGAGAAAATGAATTGGCTCACATAGTAAAGATGGTAATTAACAACAAAACATCTGTGTAAAATCAAAAAGCTCATATATACTTTTTATAAAGTGTGTAAATGCCTATTACACACTGAAAAATTTTCTTTCTGTAACTGAGAAATGACTAAATAAGGGCTTTTTCCTAGGTTAATAAATAATAATTTTATAAGATTAAATTTGGCATTAAAATTGCTTAGTAATATAGTGTAAGGAATTATATATAGGGAGGTAATTTAAATGAAAAGAATATTACTTGTTTGTTCAGCTGGAATGTCAACATCCTTATTAGTTAGTAAGATGCAAGAAGCAGCTAAAGCTAAAGGTGTTGATTGTACAATAAAAGCTGTTGGAGAGGCAGAGCTAAAAAAGCACGAAAATGAAATAGATGTATTATTGTTAGGACCTCAAGTTAGATTTTTATTGAATAAAATGAAAGCAAAATTTGAACCACTAGGAATTCCTGTAGAGGTAATTAATACAGTGGATTATGGAACGATGAATGGGGATAAGGTTTTAAAACAAGCTCTTTTAATTAGTAGCAAGTAGTAATAAACATAAAAGGGGTGGAGCCAATGGAAAAAATTATAATGGATCTAATAGTCTTTAGTGGTGAAGCTAGGAGCTATGCAATGGAAGCTATGCAATTAGCCAAAATTGGACAAATTGATGAAGCAAGAGAATTACTAGAAAAGTCAAAAGAAACTTTAGGTGATGCCCATGCTACACAAACTAGCTTAATTCAGAAGGAAGCAGCAGGAGATAGAAGTGAAGTATCATTATTATTAGTGCATGCACAAGATCATTTAATGACATCTATAGTAGTAAAAGATTTAGCAGAAGAAATTATAGACCTTCATGAAAAAGTAAGTAAGGTGGAATGTAAAAATGAATAAGTTAGGAATTTCTATATATCCTAATAATTCTTCAGTTAATGAAATAAAGGATTATATAAGACTTGCTGCAAAATATAATTTTAAAAGAATTTTTACATGTTTAATTTCTGCAAGCGATAAAGATCTTGATATTGTATTAGAGGAGTTTAAAGAAATATTAAGTGTAGCTAATGAATATGATATGGAAGTTATAGCAGATATAGATCCAAATGTATTTAATAAGCTTAAAGCATCTATATTTGATTTAAAAGTATTTAAGGAAATTGGATTATCAGGCATAAGACTTGATATGGGGTTTAGTGGATATGAAGAGTCGGTTATGACTTTTAATGAATATGGACTAAAAATAGAATTGAATATAAGTAACGGAACGAAATATGTAGATAATATACTTTCATATAAGGCAAATTTAAACAATCTATATGGATGTCATAATTTTTATCCACATATATATACAGGTTTATCATATGATAATTTTATACATTCAAGTAAACAGTTTAAAGAGTTAGGGATAAGAACGGCAGCTTTTGTTAATTCACCTTCAGCAAAATATGGACCTTGGCCAGTTTCAGAAGGGTTATGCACATTAGAGATGCATAGAGACTTGCCAATAGAAGTCCAAGCTAAGCACTTATTTGCAACAGGTTTAATCGATGATGTAATAATAGCAAATGCATTTGCGTGTGAAGAAGAACTTAAAGCATTAAGTGAATTAAATAAAGATATGCTAGAGTTTACGGTTGAATTGATAGAGGATATAAGGGATTTAGATAAGAAAATAGTTTTAGAAGAATTCCATTTTAATAGAGGGGATTCTTCAGAGTATATGGCAAGAAGCACTCAAAGTAGAGTTAAATATAAAGGAGAAAGCTTCCCACCATACAATTTGGTAGATATAAAAAGAGGGGATATTTTAATTGATACTGATTTATACACTAGATATGCAGGAGAGCTACAAATAGCTTTAAAGGATATGAAAAATACTGGAAAAACAAATGTTGTTGCAAAAATAAGTAAAGAGGAATTATTCTTATTAGATTATATAAAGCCATGGAGTAAGTTCTCATTTAAACAAAAAGAATAGACGATATTTAATCTAGTGTCTAAAAAAATTCTGGCTTATGCCAGAATTTTTTTTGTAAATACTGAAATTAAAATAAAAAAAATATAAAATTATTAACATATTATTACACAAATAAAATTTAATACAAATTTGTGTAATACAATTACACAGAGGTGAAAAAATAAGTGTGTAAAAGACAATAGGCTTAAAGCTAGATATAGCAACAGTTTAGACAAAAAAGCAAAATTTAAAAAGTTGGCATGCAAATTGCTCTATATATAATCAAGAAAATACATAAAGGTAAAAACTTTTTATGTAAAGGATTTTAAAATGTTTATTAACTGATTAACTCTTTACAATGAAATTATCAGTAAAAAAATATTTAAGAGAAAATCAGTAAATATAAATGAAAATTTAAGGGGGATTTTAAATGGAAAAATTCATGAACTGGATGGAACGTTATATTGTTCCAATAGCATCTAAAATAGGTGCTCAAAGACACTTAGTAGCTATACGTGATGGTTTTGCTACAATAATGCCACTTATGATTATTGGTTCTTTTGGTCTTTTAATTCACAATTTTCCAATTCAATCAGTTAAAGATTTATTTGGAGCAGGGATGCCTTTACATTGGTTAGATGTAATTGCATTAAATGTTTACGGTGGATCAATGTTCTTAATGGGATTATTTGCTGCAATTTCAATAGGATATGCATTAGGTAAATCTTATGACGTTGATGGTTTTGCAACAGGATTAGTTACTTTAGCATCAAGCCTAATTTTAACAAATATGTTTGATTACAAAGCTCCAGTTACTTGGGGAGGATTTGATGCAGGAACACTTGGATGGGAACCAGGTTTATTTACAAAGTGGCTTGGACCTTCAGGACTAATTACTATTTTAATAGTTACTTTAATTACAGGTACAATTTTTTCTAAGCTAGCTCAAAATAAAAAATTAGTTATTAAACTACCAGATGGAGTACCACCAGCAGTAGCAAGATCTTTTTCAGCTTTATTACCAACAATGATTACCTTAACTTTAGTAGGAGCGGTATTTGCTATATTAGAAGCTCTAGGATACAAAGAAGTTTATATGCATGTTTACACATTAATACAAAAACCATTAATGGGTCTTGCAAATTCTTTACCAGTACTATTATTACTAATTTTTATACAACAAGTATTATGGTTCTTTGGATTACATGGCTCAAATATATTAGCTCCAGTTATAAATGCAATATTCCTTGCTTTAACAGCTGAAAATATGGCAGCTATAGCAGCAGGAAACACTCAAGGAATTAATATAATAAACAGTCAATTTTTAGATTCTTATGTTAATCTTGGGGGATCAGGATTGACAGCAGCACTAATGATAGCTATGATATTTAAATCAAAGAGTGCTATAAACAAGTCAATTAGAAATATTGCAACAGGTCCAGCATTCTTTAATATTAATGAACCAGTTATATTTGGATTACCAATAGTATTAAATCCAATATACATTATACCATTTATATTAGCTCCAATGGTATCCGCAGTAATTGCATATGTATTAAGCGCAATGAATTTTGTTGCACCAGCATCAGCAGTAGTTCCATGGACTTGTCCACCAGTAATATCAGCTATTTTAGCAACTGGACAATGGCAAGCAGGTGCGGTAGCATTAATAAATATTGCAGTTTCAGTACTAATTTACTTACCATTCGTAGCTTATGCAGATAAGAAAAACTTAGAAATAGAGCAAGCTGAAATTGCTTGTGAACAATCAAGTTCATTATAAATTATAATAACGCCCTATAAATAATAATAAAATAAAATGAAAAGTAAAAAGGATAGTGTAAAAGCTGTCCTTTTTGCACAAATCTTAGGAGTTGATAGTATGAAAAATTTACTTTATAAATTTACACATTTATTTAGCTATACCACAGAAGATAAAAATGATGAGAATGTTAAAAAGAGAAAATCCAAAGCAGTAACTAATATTTGTGCAATAATAAGTATTTTATTATTTTTATATTTGCTTACAGGATTAAACTAATAATATATAAATTTGAGGATAGATGGAATTTCATTTATCCTTTTTATTAAAGTAAAAATTATTTGTTACTTATAAAATCTAATAGGACTGTACCCTAAACTACAGTCCTATTAGATTTTCCAATGCTCTTTAAATTTAAGAACTTCATTTAAACTCTTTGTAGCCATTTGTTGTGTCAATACTATTTCATCTTCAAGCTCAGTAATTTTCTTACCTAATACTTGATCTAATATGGATAAATCTTCCTGAAGCTTATCAATTGTTGCAAATTTTTCAGATATAATATTTAATACCTGAGTAATATCATTTTTAAACTTCATTTGTTCAGATTTCATAATCTGAACTTCAATTTGTAAGGAAGCTAAATTGTGATTATTACTTAAGATGATATTTTTCATTTGATTTAAAATTTTAGGTAACTGTTTAAGCATTTCATTTGTTTCTTGCAAGGTAAGATCTGTAGGTTCTTTAACGTGAGATGTGGTATTTCCTAAATTTAAAGTTTTTTGTTCTTCCAATATTCATCACCTCATTATAATATATGATTTTAAATATATAAGTTGCAATAAATATTATGCATTTAACAACAGTATCTTAAAGTTGACAGCAGTTACTTAAAGTATAGAAAGTTAAATAATTGATGCTTTCAATTTTGTTATTTTACTTAAATAGGCTTATTAACTTTTGAATTTATAGAATCTTAATAATGTAGATAATTAATTGAAATATTATATGTAATATACATACGAATAGAAAGAGTTGAAATAGCAATAAGAAATATATATAATATCTTATTAAATGCCTTATTAAAAATATAATTTTATAAAAGGCTATTAAACTATTATTATTGATATTTTGTGGTTACAAATAATATAATTTATATATAATAGTATATGAGTTGCAATAAGTACTTAGAATTAGTTTAATTATTGCAGAAATTAGCGACATTTAAGTACAATTAGTATTTAAGCAATTTATATATAAATAAAATGGTGCATGCTTTCAACTCTGCTATTTTATTTAAGGAAGTTATTAATGAATTTATTTTCATGGAGGAGTAATTATTGGAAACTAATGCTAACATAATAGAAAAAATACACATAAAAATAGAAAAACCTAAAAAATTCATAGTTTTTATGCATAATGATGATTTCACAACTATGGAATTTGTTGTTGCTATTTTAAATGATATTTTTAATAAAAATATAGAAGAAGCTAATAAAATAATGATGGAGGTTCATAAAAATGGCAAGGGCATAGCTGGTATATATCCTTATGATATAGCTATATCAAAAGCTAGTAAGGCTATGACTATTGCAAAGGGAGAAGGATTTCCATTTAAACTTACTGTAGAGGAGGAATAAAATGGATATTAGTAAGATAGTTAGAAATATATTGCTTAGAGCATATAATAAAGCAAAAGAAAATAAAGATGAATATGTAACACCAGAACATTTATTATTAAGTGCGTTAGAAGAAGAAAATTTTAAAGAAATAATTAATAGGTTAAATGGAAATGTTGAAGAATTAGAAAATGATTTAATAAATTATATAAATGAGTATGTAGAGAAACAAGTGGATGGGGACCCAGAAGAAAGCTTTGGAATAAGAAATATACTAATAGTTGCAACTCAGCAAGCAGCATTTAGTGAAAAAAATGTCGTGACATTAGAACATGTAATAGCAGCAACTTATGCTTTAAAAGATAGTTATGCCATATATTTCTTAGAAAAACAAGGAATTAATAAACAGGAGTTATTATTTGAGCTTTCTCATAATAAAAAAGAAGAAGAAAATGTATCTAGAGATGCTATTAGAATAATAAAAACTACCAATAAATTAGAAAATAAACCTAATAAGAGCATTTTAGATAGTTATTGCACAAATTTAACTGAAGCTATAACTATTGGAGAAAATGATCCATTAATAGGAAGACAAGATATATTGGATAGAACAATTCAAATTCTTTGTAGAAGAACTAAAAACAATCCTGTTCATATAGGTGAACCAGGAGTTGGGAAAACAGCAATAACTTTAGGACTTGCAAAGTTAATAAAAGAAGGGGATGTTCCTGAAAAACTTAAAAATTCACAAATATTTTCTTTAGATATTGGATCAATTCTTGCAGGAACTAAATATAGGGGAGACTTCGAAGAAAGAATAAAACAAATATTAGATGAAATAAGGACTTATGAAAATCCAATTGTATATATAGATGAGATTCATAATATAGTTGGAGCAGGTGCATTAAATGGTAGTTCATTAGATGGAGGAAATTTAATAAAGGGATATTTATTAGAAGGAAAGATAAGATTTATAGGAGCAACTACATTTGACGATTACAAGAAATATTTTGAAAAAGATAAAGCACTTATAAGAAGATTTCAAGTAGTAGAAGTTAAAGAAACAAGCATAGAAGAAACAATAAAAATATTAGAAGGAATTAAAGATAATTTTGAAGAGTATCATGATGTTAAATATACTAAAGAAGCGATTAAAGCAGCAGTAGAGCTAAGCTCAAAATACATTAATGATAGGTTTTTACCAGATAAAGCAATCGATATTATAGATGAGGCAGGAGCTTATGTTAATATAAGTAGAGAAATTTATGGCGATGGAATAGTAAGTGAAAATATAATTGAGGAAATAATATCAAAAATATGCCATATTCCTAAAAAGACAGTTGAAAATACAGAAATAGAATCACTTGAAATATTAGAGGAGGAGCTTAAGAGTAATATATTTGGGCAAGATTCAGCTATAAAGGAAGTGACAAGATGTATAAAAATGTCTAGAGCAGGGCTTAATGATGATGATAAGCCAGTGGCATCAATGCTTTTTGTTGGACCAACAGGTGTAGGAAAAACTGAAATAGCTAAAGTATTATCTAAGACTTTAGGAATAGAGCTAGTAAGATTTGATATGAGTGAATATGGAGAAAAGCATGCAGCTTCAAAACTTATAGGATCTCCACCGGGATATGTGGGATATGAAGAAGGGGGCCTTCTTACAGATACAATAAGAAAGAAACCTAACTCTATATTACTTTTAGATGAAATAGAAAAAGCTCATCCGGATATATTAGGGGTATTGCTTCAAGTAATGGATTATGCAACTCTTACAGATAATAAAGGAAGAAAAGCTGATTTTAAGAATGTTATAATAATAATGACTTCAAATGCGGGAGCAAGAGATATCGGTAAAAATCTTGTTGGTTTTGGAAGAAATACAATAAAGATAGAAGCGGTAAGTGATGAAGTAAAAAGAGTATTTACTCCAGAATTCAGGAATAGATTAGATAAAGTAGTTATATTTAACCAAATAAATAAAGATATAGCTATAGAAATAACTAAAAAGGAATTGAATAAATTTAAAGAAAAGCTTGAGAGTAAAAATGTAACTTTAAAATTCAGTAAAGAATGTATAGGATTTATAAGTGAAAAAGGTTTATCAAGGGAATTTGGAGCAAGAGAAATCTTAAGAGTAATAAATTCTGAAATAAAGCCATTATTAGTGGATGAACTATTATTTGGAAAATTATCTAATGGAGGTCAATGCGAGATAAAAGTAAAAAATGATAAATTTGAAATAGAGAATTTAACTAAATAGTATTTATATAATAGGGTGATATGAATTGTTTAATAATAGAATTCATATCATCTATTTTTATTCTTTAGACCGGTTATAAAAAGTTTATTATGTAAATAATTATTTGTAATTTATTCATTCAGATAAAGAAAGCTCATATGTAAGTTTATGATGACTTGGAGTGGAATAGAAAATAAGAAATCTAAAATATTATGTACACAAATAATAAAAACATATATAATTGTATATGTTTTTAAATGAAATAAAGAGGTGGAAAAAATGGACAAAGATATAACTAAAAAGCAAGAAGATATAATAAAGAAAGATATAAAAAAAGAAGAAAAGATATGGAAGGATATAGATAACAATGACTCTTTAGAATATCATTTAGATAAAATGACAAAAGACGAACTTATAAAAATTGCAAATAATTATTCAATTAAAGGAATTACTTCATTAAAAAAGTCGCAATTAGTTGAGAAGATAGGGAATGTAATTGTAGAAAATATTGATTATGCCTTAGATTTATTAGACTTAGATGCATATGTGTATTTAGAAGAAGTTATAAAATTATCTGGTGAAAAACAATTTTTCTCATCGGAAATTATAAATGCTAATTATTTTAGAAATAGAGGAATAATGTTCACATCAGTAAATGAAGGGAAATTGTATGCTGTGACCCCTGAAGAGTTATGTGATATAATAAAAAATAAATTTAATGATAAGCTAAAATTAAATTCAAAAATAAATTCAGAGGTTATAGAAATTTCAGCAGGAATTATATATTTTTATGGAGTATTAACTATACAAGACTTATGTAAATTCATAATAGATGTATATAAATATAATATTAGTATTGATAAAATTAAAAAATTACTTTCAGCTGGAGAAGAATTAGGCTTTGATTATCAAGTTGAAAAAGATATAATTTATCATATAGATGTTGAAGATCCTATGTTTATAATTGAAGAAAGAAATAAGAATTCAGATATAAATTTCATGAACTTTGATAGAAAAACATTGTTTAAAGCATCTAAACCAGATTATATAGAAGAAAATAAAGAAGTAAATAAATTAGAAAAGGTATTGAATGAGCTTTTTGTAATAGATAAAAAGATATTAAAAGAAGAGCTAGAAAGTTTTTCTATAGCTATAAAAAATGAAGTACCATTGTGTGAAGCAATTGAAATTTTCTTAGAAGCATATGAAATAGAAAGCGAAGAAGAAAAAGAGATACTTAAAGAAGAGTTGAAAAAGTTAGCAATGAATGTTAAAAGGTGGACATTAAAAGGACATTCTGAAAGAGAAATAGAAAATAAGAAGAAAAGCATCAAAAAGGAAAATAGTATAGGAAGAAATGATATATGCCCTTGTGGAAGTAATAAAAAGTATAAAAAATGTTGTGGTAAATAAAAAGGGGAGTTTATAATATGATTTTTAAATATTTGATATTATTGTGGGGAACTTTGGAATTTATACTTGGAATAACTGTAGTGATACAAAGGGATTTACTATTATTGAAATTTATTGTAGAAGGTTTCTCAGTATTAAATAACGGTTTTAGCATAGATAAAATAAATAATATAAAGGTGTTTTCGAAGTGGGTTGGAGAAATTGTAATTTTAGAAGGATCTCTATACATCTTTTTAGCTTCTGCATCTATATTTTTTAATATGAGCATAATAATTGTTATAATCTTTATAATAATTATAGAAGTATTTTTCTTTAATGTAATAACAAATGGTATAAAAAATTTTATTTAATAAATGAGGTTCAAAATGAAAGATAATAGATATCTTTTCGAAAATTATATTAATATAGGAAGAGATTTTGTAACACAAAAAGAATATGTAAAAGCTTTAAAGTTTTATAAAAAAGCATATAGTTTTGTAGAAGGTAAAAGAGATATAGAACTTATTTTAGATATTGCTATTTTATTTGATAAGTTAGGATACAAGGAGCTTTCAGAGGAAAAATATGAAGAGGTTATAAAATTAGAGAAAAATGATGCAAGAGCATATTATGGTTTAGGTGTTTTATATGATGAAGATGGATTTCTAGAAGAGGCTATAGATTATTATAAAAAGGCTATTGAGTTAGATGATAAATACAATAGAGCATATTTTTATTTAGCTAATGCTTATGATGAGATAAGTGATAAGCAAAATGCTATAAAGTATTATAATAAAACAATAGAACTTGTTCCAGATGATTTGTGGGCAAATGCTAATTTAGGGTGTATTTACGAAGAACTTGGAGAATATCAAAAGGCATTAAAGTATATGAGTAAAGCTTTAGACATAGATTCAGGCAACTTTAGAATTTTATTCAATATGGGAGTATTACTTAAAAACATAAATCAAGAAGAGTCCAAAAGATATTATGAAAAATCTATAAATGAAAATCCATATTATCCATATAGTTATTTAAATTTATCTATATTATATAGAGAAAATAGTGACTTTAATAAAGCTATAGAAATAATTACAAAAGGAATAGAAAATAATGAAGATTCAAGTTTTTTATATTATAATAGGAGTTGTTTTTATGCTAATATAGGAAAATTAAATGAATCTTTTAAGGATTTAGTGAAGAGTATAGAACTTAATGATATGTTTTTTGAATATATGATTGAAGATAAAGAATTAGAATCAGTAAGAAGTCTACAAGAATATAATGAATATTTGGAAAGTAAGCTATAAAAGTTTACTTTCTTGTTTTTATGTTAAAAAAGTAACTATTAATAGTTGTATTTAATAGTTAAATTAATAAATTTATCAAGAATTTTTAGTGTATTATATAGAAAGTTTAAAGTTTTCATTAAAACTCTTGTTAAATAAATTACAAAAGTTGTGGGATAGTTGCATTTATGGTAATATGAAATCGGAACTGCTAAAATATACGCATAATAGGGTATGTTTTAACGAATACCTTGACAAAATAGGAGGTTTGTGTAGTGTTAAGTAATTTTTTAAATAATGTAAATATTTACAATAAATTATTTACGATAACTGATGCTAAAATATTAAAATTATCAATTGATAAAGAAAATTTGAATTTAGAAGAAAGTGAAAAAAAGGTACTTTCAATATTTGAGAAAAGTAGCAAGAAAGTAATAATAAAGGCTTTTAGTTTTCAACCTAATTTAAATGGATATGGTGTAATAATTGGAGAAAGAAAAGAAGATTTAAAAAAAGGAATAGAAAAGATTAAACTAAAGTCAGAAGTTAAGTTTGTAGTAGATGGAAAAGATAAATATATCCAAGAAGAGTTGAAAAAATATGGGGATGTTATAAGAGTATCATCTATAACTGATTTATACAAAGATAAATTAATATCTAAGGTATATGGAGAATCAAAAAATGATGTGGTTATTTATGATTTAATTGAGATTGTGAAGTTTGGACAGGCTTTGAATAAAAATGAAGTAGAAGTCTTAACAACTATTCATGGTAGTGCTGTAAATGGCGGAAAAGTTATTTCTATAAAAAATGGGACTACATATAAAGAAGTGTTTGAAAGATTAAAAGGGAATTATAGTTTGCTTAAAAAAGTTATTGATGGGGGAAGCATAAATGGAGTTCCTATATATGATTTAGATTCGCCTATAAGGGAAAACTCAAATGGAATATTATTTCTATCAGAAAATGATTCACCATCAGAAGAAAGTTATAGTTGTATTAGGTGTGGCAAATGCTTAAGAGCATGTCCAGAAGGATTAAATCCTATAAAGCTAGTGGAGCTTTATAGAATGAAAGAAAAAGATGAGTTTATAAAGTTCGGTGGAGAAAAATGTATTGATTGTGGCTTATGTAGTTTTGTCTGTCCATCAAAAATAGAGATTGCACAAAGTATAAAAACTGCAAAAACATTTAAATAGCAATAGAAAATCTGAATAGGAGTGAAAAATGTGGAAAATATAAAGCTAAAAATATCACCAGCACCACATATAAAAAATGGTAGCAAAATTAATAAAATAATGATTGACTTTATTATTGCTTTAATTCCAGCAATATGTGCAGGGGTCTATTTTTATAAAATAGATGCTGTAAAAATAATAGTTGCAACAATTGCAACTAGTGTTATATCAGAAGGACTTTGGAACAAATTCGTAAGGAAAAGACAGTTTATTACAGATTTAAGTCCTATAGTTTTGGGTATAATTATATCTTTTATTATGCCAACTTACGTTCCATTATGGATACCGATCATAGCATCAATATTTGCAACAATAGTTGTTAAACAATTTTTTGGAGGGCTTGGCCAAAATTTTATGAATCCAGCAGCCGCATCAAAAGCATTTCTAATTGCATCATGGGCAGGAGTAATGGCAAAACCCGTAGTTGATGCCACATCTGCGGCATCGGAAGCTTCTCAAGAAGCAGTATCACTAATAAGTAAGATTATTGGACAAGCAAATGGTAGTATAGGAGAAGTTTCAATATTAGCTTTATGTATTGGAGGGCTTTATTTAGTACTAAGAGGTAGGATAAGCTTAAGGGGACCTATATCATTTATAGTATCAGCAATGATTATGTATAATTATTTTGATAAAGATATATTACTTCCTGGAGCATTTTTTGTAGCGGCTATATTTATGACTACAGATTATGGAACAACTCCAATGACTAAAATAGGACAATATATATTTGGGTTAATAGCTGGTATTTGTGCATCTATTATTTCTGTAAAAGGATACAATCCTGAAGGACCTTATTATGCAATTATAATAACTAATTTATTTGCTCCTCTTATAGAATATCTTACAACTAAAAAAATAAAAATTAAGAAGGAGGCTTAAGTAGAATTATGAAAGAAAATTTTAAGCTAGGAGGAATCCTTCTAATTATAACAATGATTGCAGGATTATTACTTGGAGTTGCTAACAATTTAACTAAAGAAGCTATTATAGAAAATTCAAAAGTAAGTAAAGAAGATTTAAATTACATATTACCACAAGCTAGTAATATTCAAGATATGAATAGCATTGACGCTGAAGGGAATATAAAAGAAATATACGAAGCTTTAAATGAGAATAATATTGTCGGATATGTTATTAAAGTTACTACAAAGGGGTTCCATGGTCCGGTGGACTTTGTAATAGGTATATCAAATGATGATAAAATTTCAGGTGTTAAGGTACTTTCACATAGTGAAACACCTGGACTTGGTGCTAAAATTTCAGAAGATAAATTTACCGCAAGATTTAAAGATAAGCCTGCAAATGGCTACTTAGAATTAGTTAAAATAACTCCTAATAAAGATAATGAAGTAGAAGCTATATCAGGAGCTACAGTTTCTAGTAGAGCATCAGTAACAGCCGTAAATGAAGCTATCACTTTCTATTTAAAAAATATAAAGGGAGAAGAAATAGCTCCACAAGAAAATACAGATGCAAATACATCGGCTAGTAGTGAAGAAACAGTTCCTGAAAAAAATACAGATGCAGATACATCAGCTAGTGAAAATCAATAATTAATTAGGAGGAAAGCAATGAATAAGTTAATTGAAAGATTAAAAAATGGGATAGTTACAGAAAATCCGATTTTTGTTCAAGTTTTGGCTATGTGCCCAACTCTTGCAGTTACAACAAATGCAAAAAATGCATTAGGTATGGGATTAGCATCAACAGTGGTATTGATATTTTCAAATATGATAATTTCAGCAATAAGGAAATTAGTACCAGATAAGATTAGAATACCAGCATACATTGTAGTTATAGCATCCTTTGTTACAATAATTGATATGTTAATGCAAGGATATGTACCTAGTCTATATGCATCTCTTGGAATTTTTATACCATTAATAGTTGTTAATTGTATAATATTGGGAAGAGCAGAAGCATATGCATCAAAAAATTCAATATTACCTTCGATTTTTGATGCTGTTGGAATGGGGCTTGGTTTTACAATTGCATTATTGCTAATTGGAACTTTTAGAGAGATATTAGGATCAGGTCAAATACTCGGAATGCAAATACTTCCTGAAAGCTTTAAACCAGCATCAATAATGATATTAGCTCCTGGAGCATTTTTTACGTTGGGTGGTCTTATGGTAGTTTTAAATGCTTATAATATTAGAAAAGCTTCTAAGACAGGAGAAGCAGTTAGAGTTCTAGAACATAGCTGTGGAAGTTGTTCAGGATGTGGAACAGGATCATGTGGAGATGAAAGCAAAATAGAAATAATAAATAAAAATAAATCTAAAAGCTAAGAGGGGTGTAACTAATGGAATTGTTTATAATTTTTATATCAGCAATGTTGGTAAATAACTTTGTCCTTTCAAAATTCCTAGGAATATGTTCATTCCTTGGAGTTTCAAAGAAAAAAGATGCGGCTATAGGTATGGGACTTGCAGTAATGTTCGTTATGGCATTAGCATCTATAATGTCATGGCTTGTATATAATATTATATTGGTAAATTTAGAACTTGAATATCTTAAAACAATAGCAAATGTACTAGTTATTGCTGCATTAGTTCAGTTTGTAGAAATGGCTATGAAAAAGTTATCTCCAACTCTTCATAAGGCGCTTGGAATATACTTGCCACTTATAACAACAAATTGTGCAGTGTTAGGAGTAGCAACATTAAATATACAAGAAGGATATAATTTTATACAATCAATAGTCAATGGAGTAGGAGCTGCGTCAGGATATATGTTATCTATAGTGTTATTAGCATTTATAAGAGAACGAGTAGATAATAATGAAAACATACCAGTAGTTCTAAAAGGCTTGCCAATTACATTATTTACAGCAGCTTTAATGTCAATTGCCTTTTTAGGATTCCAAGGATTAATTCACTAGGGAGGATTAGTATGAATATTTTAAATGCAACTTTAAGCTTAGGGATTTTGGGATTAGTTTTTGGGATATTATTAGGTTTTGCATCAAAAGCCTTTGAAGTAAAAGTTGATCCTAAAATACCCAAGTTAAGAGAATGTCTTCCAGGTGCAAACTGTGGGGGATGTGGTTTTGCTGGATGCGATGCTTATGCAGAAGCAGTTATAATGGATGGTGCAAAGCCTAATTTATGCTCTGTAGGTGGTGTTAAGACAGCAGAGGATATAGGTGAGATTTTAGGTATAAAGGTAGATTTAACTGAAAAAATGACTGCCTTTGTAAAGTGTAATGGTAATTGTGATTCAGCTAAGATTAAATATGATTTAGAAGGAGTTACAGATTGTTTAACAGCTTCTCTTATGATAGGAGGAGGTTCGAAAGCTTGTTCATATGGTTGCTTAGGACTTGGCAGTTGTGTTAATGTCTGTGAATTTGATGCCTTAGAAATAGTTAATGGCATTGCTAAGGTTAATGTAGATAAATGTACAAACTGTGGAGCTTGTATAAATATTTGTCCAAAAGGACTTATTGAATCAGTTCCTATTTCAAAGAAGGTAAGAGTAGAATGTAATAATATTGAGATAGGAAGACATGTTAAAGAAAATTGTTCAGCGGCTTGTATAGGATGTAAGTTGTGTGAAAGAAATTGTCCAAAGGATGCGGTTCATGTAGTGAAAAACCTGGCTAAAGTAGATTATGATAAATGTATAAACTGTCAAATATGTACTAAAAAGTGTCCTACAGGAGCAATAAAATTATCAATTAATTAATAAAAAAATGTCTTATTGATGTATAAAATTTTTATCATTAATAAGACATTTTTTTTATTTCATAGTAAATGTCCATAAAGGACATATAGTAAAATATAAAGCTTAAAAATACTATAATTTGTAAACATATTATGACTTATGAATATTATGTAATAAGCAAATGATTAGGAGGTGCTATAATTGCTTTATAGAAATATATATACCTCAGATGATACTTTTATTTTTAGTGGATTAAGAAATAAAAATTTTTCTGCTTTACCTTTTTTGGCAGTAGGATACCATCGTGATAAATGCAGCAATTTACCAGGAGAATTTAGAACTTTAATAAAATTTAATTTTAATGAGTTTAACGAACCAGTTTATATCGTTGATAGTAATTTAAATCTATATGTTACATCTGCATGTTTTAGAAATTGTAACAGTATAAATTTAAAAATATATAGAAATTTACAAGATTATAATGTTAATGAAGTTACAGCTGCTACGGCACCTAGAGTTGTATATACTGGAATAAACAGAACGATTAGAAATAGTGATATTAAAAACTATATTAGTATTAATATACGAGAGTTAGTAGTAGGCTGGATTAATGGAATATTCCCTAATTATGGTTTGACAATAGCAATAAGTTGTTCACAAGGAAATGTATATTTTGCTTCAAGTAGAAGCAATAATTGTCCATATTTAAGTATAAGTTATACTCCAATATCAGGACCAACAGGACCAACAGGACCAACAGGACCAACAGGTCCACAAGGAACAACGGGAGCAACAGGTCCACAAGGAGCGCAAGGAATACAAGGAGCAACTGGAGCAACAGGGGTGACGGGAGCACAGGGAATACAAGGAGCAACGGGTCCACAAGGAGCACAAGGAGTAACAGGGGCAACTGGAGTAACAGGTCCACAAGGAGCACAGGGAATAACAGGGGCGACAGGAGCAACTGGGCCACAAGGAGTACAAGGAGTACAAGGAGTACAAGGAGTACAAGGAGTACAAGGTGTGCAAGGAGTTCAAGGTGTGCAAGGACTACAAGGACCACAAGGAGCAACGGGAGCAACAGGGTCACAAGGAGCACAGGGAATACAAGGAGTGACAGGGGCAACAGGGGCGCAAGGAGCACAGGGAATACAAGGAGTGACAGGGGCAACAGGGCCGCAAGGAGCACAGGGAATACAAGGAGTGACAGGGGCAACAGGGGCGCAAGGAGCACAGGGAATACAAGGAATGACAGGGGCAACAGGTCCACAAGGAGCAACAGGGCCACAAGGAGCGCAAGGAATTCAAGGTGCACAAGGAGTACAAGGTGCACAAGGAGTACAAGGAGTACAAGGAGTACAAGGAATTCAAGGTGTGCAAGGACTACAAGGACCACAAGGACCACAAGGAATACAAGGAGCAACAGGAGCAACAGGAGCAACAGGGGCAACGGGAGCAATGATGCAACTGAGAGGAATAAGTGCTCAGCGTATAGATAACAATGTAAGTACAATTTTAAATGGATCGACTGTAGTATTTAATAATTTTAATGATCAAAGCTCTAATATTAGTTATAATTCAGCAACTGGTGAATTTACCATTAGTTCAATAGGAAATTACTATGTGACGTGGTGGATTGCTACAGGTGGGGCAGAGCTATCTACTTTTGTTAGATTTGATTTACAAATTAATGGTGCTGGTACAACTGTATCCAGTGTATCACCAATAGTAACAGGACAGTTAAGTGGAAGTGCATTAATAACTATTTCATCAATTCCATCAATAGTAAAACTAATTAATAATACTGGTACTACTGTTATGTATGGAAATACTATAATACAAGCAAATATAGTAATTACAGAGGTAGCTTTATAGATTATATAATATTATGCTAAGGAGGTTAAGATGAGTAATATTGCGTTACAGATAGAAAGATTATCAACTGGAAGTGTGGTAGATAGAGAAAATGTAGTATTCGACTCAATTGTAAACTCATCAGGCAATATATTTTACAATAGTGACACAGGTGTAATAACATTTAATGAAATTGGAAAATATATTGTCAATTGGTGGATTGCAACTCAGTCAGTAAGCTCTATTGATGGAGCCGTTTTTGCACTATCATCATCGCAGGGAGATCTTCTAGAAGGTAATTCTCCAATTAGAACAGGAGAAGTTGTAGGAATAGGTATAATAGATGTTATATCACAACCTGTAACAATGTCATTAATAAATTTTAGTAATGGAATAGCATTTTATTCTACAATAGTTCCAGTAAAAGCTACAATGGTAATAGTAAAATATGATATAAGTAGTACAGGAGCAACCGGAGCAACAGGAATAACAGGAGCAACAGG
>JAQCTH010000054.1 GCA_027686065.1 Clostridiaceae bacterium AF10-41 | reverse complement strand
GTTGTTATAATTGAACTTGCATCAAATATAATAAATCTATCTTTTATATAAGGTGTTATCATAAGCTGAGTTGATGATCTTATAATAAAATCTAAATCATCTAAAGAAGTATTATCTTCAATATATAAAACAGCTTTTTGCTTTCCATTTAAGATACCTTTAATAATTATTTTTTCCTTTTCAGAATTAATGCAACTTATATAATATGGAATATAAAATTCGAACTTAAATATTAAATAATTTTTTTTATTATCTATTAACTCTCTACTTTTGCTTTCTTCTACAACTTTACAATTTTCAAATATTACTTCTTCTACTTCTATTATTTCCTCTGAAATCAATTCATTAGTTTCCTGCTGAAATATTATTTTTTCTTTATAAGTAGATAATACTTTATTTGCTAATATGGCTGACACTTTATTTTCATTTAAGTTTTCCTTTAAGCTATTATATAAAATTTTTTCTTCTTTAATAATTCCTATATCATATGGATTGCAATTGTTTTCTTTAAACTTAAATGTATTTACTATTATTTGTTTTTCTATATCAATTATATCTAAAGCTCCTCTTCCTTTATTATCTTTACTTGTTGCTAAAAGAAACCTTTTATCGTAAGATATTCTTATTTTTTGAGGTTCTTCTAAGGTAGTTTTTATACTTTCTGTAATTTCATATTTTTTTAAATCTATAATATCTATTCTATTTAATCCATTATTAACTGCGTATAAATAATTAGAATTTCCTTCTAAATCTGTAATGCTAGATCCTAAGGGAAATTCTATATATGAAATCTTATCACTTTCTAAGTCTACTACATGTATATTGCCTGTAAATTTCCCTCTGCTTGCACTTTTGTTTGATATATAAATGTATCTTTCTTCCTCTTCTATAAAAATATAATTTGGAGCCATTCCAATTTTATTGTATTTTTTAATTAACATTAATGATGATGTATTATAAACTGTTATTTCATTTTGAAAAATATCAAGAATAAAAAGCTTACTACCATCACTATTTAAACCGATACAATCTACAGCAATAAATCCATTTATCCTTCCAAATTCCTCACCATCATATAAGCTATATGCATGTACTTCTTCTGTACTAGAAACATAAATTCTTTGAGAGATGGAATCCACTTTAATATGTCCATTGTTAGGTATATATAAACTTTTTTTTGCTTTAGTAGCATGATTAATAATAGTAACTTTGTTATCTCTATCAGTTGCAATATACACATTATTCTTATTATCTATAGCTATATCATAAGGCCTTGGACCAACTTTAACTTCCTCTATAATGCTTAGATTATCTCCATCAACAATAGATACTGTATCTGTTCCAAGCTTAGACACATAATAAATGTTTTTACTAACTGCATTAATCATGGATTCCTTTTTCCTCCTATTTTATTCTATCAATTCATACTCTTCTTTATTTCCATCTGCTATAATTTTAAAAACAGCTGTTGGGAATATATTATTTCTTTCTAGCTCTAATTTAATTGTTTCTTTATCATCTTCTTTAATCTTTAAGGCTTGTGTGCAACTTATATTAATCTTATTAGGAGCTGTAACTAATTTTGTTTTTATCTTCTTTACTCTTAATCTATCATAAATATAAAGTGCTCTATAATGAGAAGTAAACACCATTATATAATCATACTCGTCTAATTTCATAATTACTCTCCAATACCTCTGGTCTTTTTTTATTATTCTATTTTATTTTATGCTAAGATTATTTATAAGTTACATTTAAAGCTAATTCCTTCTTCTTAAAAGCCTATCCATTACTGATTGATTTCTTTCTATTTCAAGTTCTGTACTAATTCTCTTATTTTCTTCTAGTAATAAGGATAATTCCTTTTTTATTAATTTATTCTCTTCCGAAATTGCTATATTTTGCTCCTCTAATACTTTTCTTAGATTTAATTCCTCTTGAAGTTTTTCTTCCTTCATAGCAACTTTGTCTCTTAAATTATTTATTTCTTCTTTTAATGATTCAATTTCATTAATATATCCATCTAATGATTGTTTTATAGCTATTTTTTCTTTTTCCACTGCAACTAAGTTTTCGCTTAAAACTTCATACTCTCCTTGAATTTTTTTCTGAAGTTCTAAAAAAATATTGCTATTTTCTTCAGCTTTTCTCTTTTGATCCATAGCTCTAATTACTTGTTGCTGATATTTTTCTATTCCTTGTTGGTTTTTTTGAAATAATAAATTTAAATGAGCTATTCTATCTTCTAGAACTTTATTTTCTTCTTTAGCTCTATAGAGTTCTTCTCTTATTAACTCTAAATCCTCATTATATATATCATTATTCATATTAATATTAATATTTCTATTTATATTAGCGCTTTGAACATCATTACCAACCAGAAAATCTTTTGGAAAGTACATATATAAATCTAATCCTGTTGTCCCGTATAATTTTTTCTCTTTAATATATCCACTTCGCCCTTCACTAATATATCCATTATACCTTTCGATTCTATCACTATTTTCCACATTGTACTTTATAGGTTTACTCCAATTTGCTCCTGTAAAAATTGAATAGTATATTTCATTATTATCTATCCAACAAGAGCAGATTTTATTTCCATCATTAAAAATTAAAGGCTCCCTTATGTTTTTTCTACCTTCATAAACTCTAAAATCCTTAAGACCTCCTAAAAGATCTACTATTACGTGATCTAATAAATACATTGAATCTTCTCTATATTTATTTAAAATATGAATATTGTTTTTGTCTACTTCAGCTTCAAAATGTACTTCCTCTCCTTGAATTCCATAAAGCCTATTAGATGCTAACCAAGAGTTATTTTGATAAATTGAGTAGTTTAATGATATTTCATCCCCTTCATCTGATAGATAAAATAAATAAATTTCCCCTTTAATATTTATGTTAATTAAGTAATACTCCTTTAATTCAGGCTTTAAAATTATGTCTTGAATATTATTTATATCAGTTTTATGTCCATCCCATATGCAGTGCATTAGTACACCATGGTCACTTCCATCTTTACTAGCTAATGCATAAAAAATATGCATACTAGGTCCTATTATTTCAATTTTTATACTTTCAATATCATAATTAGTGTCTTCTACTTTATATAAAATTTTACCAACCCATTGTTTATCCTTCATTGTACAATATCGTAGCTCGCCTTTAGTATTGGAATATACTAAATGTATTCCTTCATTATCATCTATAAATAGTCCAAAGGCAGTTACTCTACTATCAATTATATTTTCTTTTGTCCATTTTCCTTCTCTATACATTATTCCATAGTTCAATTCTTTATTTTCATTTAAAGAAAACTTCCATAAATTTTCTTTGTAATCAGCATATAGCCATGGATATACCCCCCTCATGCTCAACGCTCCTTTATAAACTTTATTTAATTATCTCTATATACATATACTGTATTAATTATTTAATATACTATTCATTTAATCATTTAGTCATTAATAAACATATATATCTATAAAATTATATTTATAATTATTAAAGATTATGCAGTTTTATATACTAAAAAACTTCTTAATTTCTATTTTTTAATATCACCACTTTCTATATCTTTCATATCATGTATTGTGAGTACTAAAATGATAATATATTATTTTATAAAGGAGGATATATATGTCCATTAACTTTAAAAAATTCGTGCCTCGTCCTGGACTAGTGAACAAACAAGGCCGATTACCTGATCCAGCTGAATTAGTTTGTGTGGAAGTTCCTAAGGTCTTTGACCAATGTTTAATTAAAAGATGCCTTGTTTACTGTGAAGGACCTGATACCGATACAACTGATTGCGAATTAAGAAGTGACCCTCTTACTGACCCTAAGAGGTATATTTCAAGTAGAGATTTTAAAATAACTCTACTACATGTTGACAAAATTCCACTAAAGAAGGATCCATGTTTTAAAAGAATAGTGCTACACTACATGATTTCCTTCTATGCAGACTACATTGATTGTGATGGCAGAACTAAGAGCGAATTTTACGAAATTAACAGAACAGATGTAATAGGTAAATTCTATTGTCCAGAATCACTTTCTCAAGCAACCACTACTTTAGAAGATGAACCTTGTGATAACAATTTGATTAAGCTAGAAATGGTGGCAGATGCATTAAATGGTGAAATACTTAAAGATGAACATTGTAATGAAGTATTAGATATTACTTTAGGTTATTATATTGTTGTTAAATGTGAGCTTGTAGTTCAATTATTGATTCCAGCTTACGACTATTGTCCAGTTCCAAAAATGCCTTGTATTGATGAACCAGAAGATGATCCATGTGAAATATTTGAAAGGGCTCCAGTACCTAAGTTCTATCCAGATCAAAACTTAGACCCATTATTCCCAGATCCTGATTGTTCATGTGAAGATGAATTGGATTAGTTTAATTTTTTCTACTTAAATAAGTAGTTTTTAACCTAGTAATTTTTTATACTTTTATAAAAGTACTTAAGGTAGCGAAATAATAAAAATGACCTACAAATATTGATGTAGGTCATTTTTATTTAAACGCTATATTTATTTGCTATTTCTTTTGCTATATCATTGGCTGCCACCATTCCACTTTGAAGTGCTCCTTGCTGAGTTCCATGTTTATTAGATACATTATCTCCTGCAAAGAATATCTTATTATTCATTTCTGGACATCTACTTATATAAGAATATAGTGTTTTATCTTCTGGTTTAAATAAAGTAGAAAAACCCCAAATATATTGAATGTCAGACCATACTAAAGATTTATAATCTAGTAATATACTATCTAGATATCCCTTAGGTAAATTATGAATCTTTTCTATATATCTTATCGTATCTTTTATTTTTATTTCATCATCTATAAATGAAAAATCTTTTGCTTTCTCTCCTGTACTATAGCTTGCTAACAATACTCCAGATTCTTTAGGATTTCCATTTAATTTTATAACTTCGCCACTTTTATCTTCATATTCTATATGATCTGAAGGATAATAAATTGAATATAACGGTAAATCTGTTATTGTCTTTCCTCCAATTATTCTTTTATTTTTCCCACCCATTTCCCAGAATCTTTCTTTAACATATAAATATACTTTTTGAGAATTTTTAAAACTTATTTCTTCTATTGCTCTTAACTTTTCATTACTAAAGCTATCACTAATATCTATTCTTTTAAGATTCGGAAATGGTATAGTTGAAATTAAATAATCAAACTCATCTGTCCCTTCTGTTTTACTTTCTAAATCCACATATTTTACCGTAACTTTATCATTAGTATTATAAATTCCTTCTACAGAGTTTCCTAATTTAATATTTACATTTCCTAACTCTTTCTTTTTAATATCTTTATAAGCTTTTAAATCTTTTTCTGTAATTGCTTCATATAAAGCTAATGGGAGTTTTATCATTCCACCTTCTATGGTGTAGTTAGTATTAGAATCTAAAGTATATTGCTTTTGTAGAGCCTCTATTAAACTTTCATTGAAAAATTCTTTGCTTCCATTAATATAACCTATCATATTTATCGCTTCTTCACTAAATCCGTATTCTTCATAAGCTTTTTTATAACTTAACTTATCTAAAGCAATAATCTTTTTAGAATAATTCTTTTTTATATCTATTAATTCTTTTTTTTCTTCTGCAGTTAACTTCTTCAAATATTTATTACAAATATTTATATATTCTTCATCTTTTAATTTTATTTTATCAGCTTTCGTAAGGTTATATTTAGGATATATATTTTTCAATACTTGCCTTTCTTTATTATAGGTTCCTACATTTCTTAAATAATAATATTGACTATTGTTTATAAAAGCCTTTGTCTTTAAATTGAAAATATTTATATAATGCCAAGCAGTATAATGTGAAACAGGAATACTTATCTCTCCAAAATCCCCATAATAATTATTTAATCTGTCAAAATAATAAGTATATACTCTTCCACCTATTCTTTTACTAGCTTCAAAAATGGTAATATCACAGCCTATTTTTTTTAGCTCGAAAGCAGCGGCAAGTCCTGCTTCTCCAGCGCCTATTATTGCAACTTTTGCCTTTTTACCATATTTATTTTGGCATATATTTCTTATGTCTTTTGGAGGACTCATGAAATTTATAATATTATTTAAATCCTCAAGTCTTCCTTCTTTCTTTAGTTCCTTCTCAAGAATATTATATCTATCATAATCACTAGGGCTATTTATATAATAAATATTTCTTGAATTATTTTTTTCTTCCATAACTTCACATCCTAAGATTCATATTACATATATAAAACTATATATGTACTTGTTAAAATAATTTATTTTGATTTATAAATTCTAATAATACTTTTTATTAAATCCTCTATGTCTTTTGATGTGTTAAAATATCCTGGACTTACTCTAACTGTTCCCATATACTCAGTTCCAATTACTTTGTGTATTAAAGCTGCACAATGATATCCTGTTCTTACTGCAATATTAGCCTCATTTAATTCTTCACCAACAATAGATGCATCTATCCCTTCTATATTAAAAGAAAGTACTGACGCTCTATTTTCTAGTGTATTACTTCCATATATTTTTACAAAAGGAAGCTTCTTTAATTCTAATAACAGTTCTCCAAGTAAATTCATTTCTTCTTTATAAATATTATTTATCCCAATTTTCTTAATAAAATCTATCCCTGCACAAAGTCCTGCTATCCCTGGAGTATTTAATGTTCCACTTTCAAACTTATCTGGTATTTCATTTGGTTGCTTCATTGAATTAGAACTACTTCCAGTTCCTCCAACTTTAAAACTTTTTATTGCCAACCCTTCTTTTATATACAGCCCTCCAGTTCCTTGTGGTCCTAATAGTCCCTTATGCCCTGGAAATGCAAGTAAAGCTATATTATCTTTATCTACATCTATATTTATACTTCCAGCACTTTGGGATGCATCTACTATGAAAATAAGTCCATAGCTCTTAGCTATTTTTCCTATAGATTTTATATCTTGAACTGTGCCTAAAACATTTGAAGCATGATTAATAATTATTGCCTTTGTATTTACTTTAATAGCATCTTTTATATCTAATGGATTAATAAATCCCCCTCTGTCACTAGATACCAGTGTTACTTCTACCCCACTTTTGGCTATTAAATTAAGAGGTCTTAAAACTGAATTATGCTCTATAACTGTGCTAATAACATGATCTCCCTTTTTTAAAGTTCCTCTAATCGCTATATTCAAAGCTTCAGTTGCATTACTTGTAAATACTATATTTAATAGATCTTTTATATTAAATATTTCTGAAATCAGATTTCTTGCATCCATAACTTTAAGAGCGGATTTAATAGCCATATTATGAGAGCCTCTTCCTGGATTTGCACAATAATTTTTCATACAATTTAAAACTTCTTCATATACTTTAGAAGGCTTCGGGAAAGACGTAGCTGCATTGTCTAAATAAATCATCTTACCACCTTATTTTAAATACTCTATTACATTATATTAACTCTAATAGTTTTTAGTTCTTATTATGATTAATCTAAAACAAATTTCTAATTTTATAAGTTTTTAAAGAGTAAATAAATCCCGAAGAAGGAAACATCTTCGGGATTCATTTTTATTTACAATATTATTTTAATTTTATAGCTTAAAATTTCTACTATCTAAATTCTTTATTAACAATCACATTCACAGTGACATCTTCTTCTATTGCAATCAGTTGTGCAAGCATTTGATTTACAAGTTGATACTGCTCCAAGTGTAGCGTTATTAATAGATATAGTACCAGCTGCTACAACAGTTGTAACTGTTAATACTGCTGTATAAGTGCAACAATCATTATTACAAGAGTCTGAATCACAAATAAAGAATGAGAAACTTTCTGAACCAGCTAATGCCACTAATTGAGCCCAAGACCATGCAGGTCCAACAGGTACTGCAGTCATTTGATTTCTGCATTGTTTAAATATTTGAACAGTAAAACCACCTGTTGCAGCCACTGGGACAACTATATTACTTGCAAATTCTAATTTAGTACTTGGGTCACATAAGCAAGAAGTATCTAAAGTAAGTGATGCAAGTGTTAATGTAGTTCCTACTGTAGTAGCTATTGGAAGTGTAACTGCTCCTGGACATCCACATTTTACAATTGTTGGACATTGTTTTTCTTCTTTTCTTCTTTCTTTTCCACAATAATCATAATAACCTTTTGACATTGAATTCATAAATTGAATCCTCCCTTTATATAAAGTTTTTTTTAATTTAGTATTAATAGTTTTCTCTTTAATTTTTTATTGTTATAAATTATAATTTTTTCTTTAGTAAATTTTGTTCTTAATTATACTTCAGTTCCATCACATTCTTGGAATAATGGTTCTAAGTTCTGATCTGGGTAGAACTTAGGTACTGGAGCTCTTTCAAATCTTTCACATGGATCTTCTTCTGGCTCTTCTTCGCAAGCTTCTCTTGGTGTTGGGCAGTAATCATAAGCTGGAATTAATAATTGAACTATAAGTTGACATTTAACTACTATAAAGTAACCTAAAGTTATATCTAAAACTAAATTTCCAGCTTCATCTTCTGTTATTTCTCCATTTAATGCTTCTGCTACCATTTCAAGCTTAATTATATTTGATTCATCGCACATAACATCATCTTCACTGCTTGATGAAATTTGTGCTATAGAATCTGGACAGTAGAATCTTCCAATAATGTCAGTTCTATTAATTTCGTAGAATTCGCTTTGAGTTGCTCCGTTATCATCAATATAATCTGCATAAAAACTAATTACATAATTAAGAACTAATTTTTTAAAATTAGGATCTCCTCTAAGAGGAATCTTATCTATTGATAATAGTCTTACTCTAAAGTCCCTGCTAGAAATATATCTCTTAATATTGGCTATTGGATCGCTCCTTAACTCTTCATCTGTAGTTAAAGTATCTGGTCCTTCAGCATATACTAAGCATCTCTTTATTAAGCATTGGTCAAAAACCTTCGGAACTTCTACACAAACTAATTCTGATGGATCAGGTAAACGGCCTTGCTTATTTACCAATCCTGGTCGTGGCACGAATTTCTTATAGTTAATGGACATATTTTCTCCTTTCGTAAAAACTATAATACTTAAAATTAATTTTGTAATTATAGTATATATTATGTCGGAATATAAAAGATGTGATATTAAAATATCTTATAATGTAGTTTTTATATCATTATTTTTTTATTTTTTTGCATAAAAATTTGGATATATATAAGTTTGTATTCCCTTATCTTAAAGGGTCCATAAACTTGTATATATCCAATTGAAATATTAAAGAAAAGATTATAAAAAAACTGCACTAAATCTTCTACTTTTAGTGCAGTTTTTCTTATTATTTATTTAAAGCTTCCATTAAAGTTTCTAAGTTTAATCCATGTACCATAGCAGCATCTTCTATTGATTCTGCTTGAGCTGATGGGCATCCTATACATCCCATTCCAAAGCTCATCAAAATTTCTGGTGCATTTTCTTTTATTCTTATAACTTCTCCTATTGTCATGTCCTTAGTTATCATATTAATCACCTTTCCTCGCATTATTTAAATTTATTTTCTTTATATGTTTCAATTAATAATATTCATAATTACGCTCTTATGAAGTTAACAATTAATAGCTTATTTAAGTAAAATAGCAAAATTGAAAGCATATATATTAATTTTAATCTATGTTAAATATTAAATGCAATATTTTATCTTTAATTCTTCTAAAATAGCTAGATTTTCATCTTTTATACTGTTATTTTCATTTTCAAAATTTGCACATTCCTCATTGATGTTATCAATAACTTCGTTTTTTAATTCTCTTTGTGCAAACTTATAAACTACATTATCTTCTTTATTAATATGTCTATCTAAAAGATTAGTATAGGAAACTGCATTTGCTATTACATCTAATTTGGCTTCTTCATTTCCATTTTTCAAATTTTCTAATGCCTCTATTAAACTTGTTATATATAATCTTCCAAGGTCATGCTCTACAAGCATCCCATACTTAATTACTTTTTCTGCTGTTTCTCCAATTTCATCAACCATTCTATTAAATAGCATAACTTCTTCTTTTTTATGATGATGTGAATCTGCATAATTTTTTATAAAATGTATCATTTTGTAAAAATCATCATAGTTTAATTCATCACCATTTAAAAAAGATAAAGAAGCTTTTCTAACTATCTTCAACATTTGTTTAATGTTTTTATGTTCTTCAACCATTAATTCTATTGCATTCATTTTCTCAGCTCCTTATACTCTTTCTATTGAAAACTCGTCCTCTTCCAATAAAACATAATTAAATTCTTTATTAGCTTCATTTACAAAAGCTTTTATCCATAAGTTTCTTAAAGCATAAAAATAATTTACATCTCCACCTACAGAATCCCAAATGCTTTTATGAACACAAACCCTTCTTTTCCAAAGAACTTTATTTTCTTCCTGTACTAATACTTCATTTACTCTATCACATGGCATTCCATCTAAGATATAATCATTTACCGCATTAAATATATCTACAGCATTATTTAAAGATTTCATTTCTTCTTTTGCTTCTTTAGCTGCCTTTATACCTTGCTTTATATATAAATTTTCTAACTTGATATCTGTATTTTCTTTTTCTAAAACTTTAACTGTCCAAGTTGCAAGCCTTCCTTCTGCCGAATGAATCTTACTTTGAAGCCACCCATGAATATTTGAAGTATCTATCATTTCTTCTAATGGAAGATTAGGTAATTTTTCTCCATTCTTACTATTTATTTCTTTTGATAATTCTTCTATATTTAAATTTTCATTTTTAGCAAGATCTATTATTTCTGCTTCAAGACCTTCAAACCAAACTATTTTATTAAATAACCAATAATGAATTTTCCCTAAATATAAGCTCATGCCTTTTTCCTCCAATATCTATAACTTATTTATTAATGAAAGTGTATCATATAGTTATTTCTTTATCGGTAACCCTCGTTACCCCTTGTGTTGATTTTATATTTTATCTATAATTTTAAAATTTAGTTCTTTTACAAATTCTTCTCCTATATGCCTATTCCTTAAATTTTTAGGATCATGTGCATCTACTCCTAATATTCTTTTTACATTATATTCCTTTGATAAAATCCAAAAATCTTTCATAGGATAATGATATCTTTCGCCTAAGTTATAGTTAATTTTCCCTCTTTTCATTCCATTTATGTTAATTTCAATTGGCATATTTAATTTTTCTGCGGCTTCTAGTATTCTTCTTGATGCTTTAATTGAATATTCATCCCAGTTTCTGTAAGATATTCCAAACAAATCAGGATGAGCTATATAAGCAAAATCTAAACCCTCCATAGACTTTATTACATGATCCACATAAATTTCTAATATCTCTGGAGTAAAATTAATATCTCCTACATATAACCACTCACCTTTATAAGGAAAGAAATGTACTCCTAATAATAAATAATCTACATTATATTTTTCTTTAAGCTCTCTATATAACCAGTGATAATCTTCAAAATATTCACATTCCATTGCTTTTTTAATAGAAATTTTATCTTTATATTTTTCTCTTGAATTATCTATTTCTTTAAAATATTCTTCTAATTGCTCATAAGTCATTCTGCTACAGTTATCTATATTCTTACCTGGATGAGGTAGATGATCTGATATTCCTATTTCATCATATCCTTCTTTTATTGCTTCTTTTATATAATCCTCAACTGTTCCTACTGCATGATTACATCTATAATTATGTGTATGATAATTAGTTTTCATTTTTTTCACCTATCCTTTGATATTATCTTTAATTTATCCCATACTTTATATAATAACATATATAAATTCTAACTTCTATTTTCTTACCCAAATGAAAAGGCTATCATAAACTAATTTATGATAGCAATTTTTACTATTTTATAAAAAATTCATTCTTATTCCTTGAACCTCTATTACTCTTTTAGTAATCATACTGTGAACAACCACCACTTCATCTCTTTCAGCTATATAACAATAGTCTTTTACCTTAAAGGCTATTTCCTCTTCATTTTCATAATCAGTAATATAAATTTTATATATAGGTATATTAGTAGAGTTTTTTACTGTTTCTACAATCCCAGTGCATATACCACTAGTTTTTGTATATAAGCCAAATATTACTTCAAAAAAATATATTATATCTGGAATAAATATTATTAAAATTATATGAAACTCTCTTTCAAAACTCTTTAATAATATGAAAATCAACATCAATATCTTTAGCCACTTTATTCTATCAACTCTATCCTTCCATTTAACTTTTATATTAGGAGAAAATTTTATATTAATTCTCCAAAGGAAATTGCTTTCTTTATTGTAAGTTCCAGGATAATCGTAATCTCTTTTCCATTTTAATTGTCTATCTGTAAGTTTCAAAACAATTATTTTTCTTTCAATTATATAGCTTAAAATCAAAATAATTTCAGTTAATATTTCTACCCTAATTAAAATTAAATCCTTAGATATTACAGCTATTAAAATACTATATATAGCAAATAAAACACATATTATTTTAAATATTTTTGTTTTCCCTTTCATTTTTATAAGTGTTTCATTCTCTAAATTAAGTTTCAAGTTATTAATAGAAAAAAATCCTAATGTTATTATAGATAATATCATCATTATACTTATTGATTCAATATCAATACTATAAAAAAATGAAATATTAATTCCTTTAAATCTAAGATAATACGATATATTTCCCATTATTCCTAAAAGTATTCCTATAACTCCAAATATTCTTATATTTTCTAAACTTCTTCTTTCTGATCCCATAATACTTACTCCTTATTATAAAAGATCAATAATCTTTATACTTCAAAAAAATAATTTCATTATTTACTTCTATTATATTATAATAGTGTTAATTATTGTTATAAATTTATGTAAACGAGGTGTTTTTAATTGAATAATTTTATAGATCTAAGAAGTGATACTGTTACTAAACAACCTGACTTTATGAAAGAAGCTATGTTTAAAGCTGAAGTTGGTGATGATGTTTATGGAGATGATCCTACAATTATAAAACTTGAGAAGCTTGCTGCTAAAATAATTGGAAAAGAAGCTACTCTTTTTGTTCCTAGTGGTACATTTGGTAATCAACTTGCATTATTTACTCATTGCAAACGAGGTAGTGAAGTTATTTTAGCTGATTCTAATCATATAATTGCTCATGAAGTTGGAGCAAGTTCTATAATTGCTGGTGTTCAACTACGCTCAATAGATTCTGAGGATGGAGTTATAAAACCAAATGAAATAGAAAAAAGAATTCGCTTTGAAGATGAAGATATTCACTTTCCTTCCACTTCTCTAATATGTGTTGAAAATGCTCATTCTAGTGGAAATGTTTTATCTTTAGATGAAATGAATGAAATTTATACTGTAGCAAAAAAATATAACTTACCTGTTCACTTAGATGGCGCAAGAGTTTTTAATGCTGCAGCTTCACTAAATGTTGAGGTAAAGGAAATTACTAAATATTGTGATTCAGTTATGTTTTGTTTATCTAAGGGGTTATGTGCTCCTGTAGGTTCTATCTTAGCTGGAAGCAAAGAATTTATAGATAAAGCAAGAAAGAAAAGAAAACTTATGGGTGGTGGATTAAGACAAGCTGGATTCCTTGCTGCTGCTGGAATAGTAGCCCTTAATGATATGAGTAAAAGATTAAATGAAGATCATGAAAATGCTAAACTTCTTGCAAGTGAATTAAATAAGCTTCCTGAAATTAAAGTTAATCTAGATAATGTTAAAATAAATATGGTATTCTTTAGCTTTAAAGATAATAATATAGATACTAAAAATTTAGTTAAATACTTTTTAGAAAATAATATTAAGATAAATGATGCTGAAAATGGACTTATGAGATTTGTAACTCATTATTGGATTACAAAAGATGATGTGTTTAGGGTAGTTTCTACTTTAAAAGATTTTTTATCTAACCTTTAACTTATGAATTTTAATACTTAAAATAGGGAGATTAATAAACTCCCTATTACCTACTTAAACTTATAATAAAAGTACTTCCCTTATTTAGTTCACTTTCTGCTGAAATAGTCCCTTTGGAAAGTTGTACAATTCTTTTTGCAATTGCAAGCCCTAGCCCATAGCCAAGTTCACTTCTTGAATTGTCCTGCTGATAAAATTTATCAAATATAAAATTTATAACCTCTTTCTCCATTCCTATTCCTTCATCTTTTATATTAACCTTGATAAAATCTAAGCTTTTTTCTATCCAAATACTTATGTTTCCATTATTATTTGAAAATTTAATCGCATTTTCTATTATATTAGTCCAAACTTGCAAAAATAATTCTTCATTTCCATAATAATATGTTTTAGGAAGATCTAAATTGAAATTTATATTTTTTCCTATCCACTTTCCTTGCAATATAAGGATAGCTTTTCTTATATTTTCATCTAAAGAAAACTTATTTTCATTATCTATAATATCTTGATTTTCAAGCTTAGATAAACGTAATGTGTTAATTGATAATTTTTCTAATCTTTTAGACTCCTCTATTATAATATCTAAATACTCTAATCTTTCTTCTTTAGTTAAATTATCATCTTTAAGTATTTTTGCAAAACCTTGTATAGATGAAATTGGGGTTTTTAGTTCATGAGAAATATTATTTACAAAATCTTTTTGTATATAAGCAGTATTCCTTAGTTTATTTGTCATTTCATTAAAATGAAAAATTAACTGGGCTATCTCATCTTTTTCCTTTGTTTCTAGATTAATGTCAAAATTTCCTTGAGCAACTTCATTGGTTGCTTTTGTTAATACCTTTATCTTTTTTACCACTAATGTGGATATAAAACACAAGGATGTCACGCAGATTATAAAACTTATTAATAAGGTTAGAAATCTTAATGTATGAAAATCATTAAATTCTACACTTGAATTTTCTTTAATTATAGATATTTTCTTATTTATTATCGGAGAAACTATAAAAAATGTAATTGCATTACTTATAAATATTGTAGTAAAAAAATAGATTATTATTTTGCCTTGAAGGGTATTTCTAAAATAGTTATATACTTTCTTCATACATTTTTTTCCGCCTTATATCCCAATCCTCTAACTGTTATTATTTTAAATTCATTAAAATCATTTAATTTTTCTCTAATTCTTTTTATATGAACATCTACTGTCCTCTCATCACTTTCAATATCCATCCCCCATATTTCTTCCATAAGCTGTCCTCTAGTAAATATTTGTTTTGGATAACTTAAAAGTTTAAATAATAAATAAAATTCCTTTTTAGGTAATTCCACTATTTTGTCTTTCTTTATTATTGTTAAAGTATCATAATTTATAACTACATCTCCAATACTTAATTTGTTTTCATTAACTATTTTTGACCGTCTTAAAAGTGCATTAATTCTAAGAAGCATCTCATCTAAATCTATTGGCTTTACCATATAATCATCTGCACCAATTGAAAAGGCTTTTCTTTTATCTTCTATATTTTCTTTAGCCGTAACCATTAAAATTGGTAAATCATAATAAGAACTACGTAAAACCTTTACTAATTCATATCCATTAACCTTAGGCATCATTATATCGCAGATTACCAAATTAATAATTTTATCTTCAAAGATTTCTATAGCTTCTTCCCCATTTTGTGCTAAATAAACATAATATCCTTTTTGTTTTAAAATCACTTCCATTAATCTTCTTAAGCTTTTATCATCTTCAACAATTAGTATATTAATCATTGTGTTCTCCTTAACATTTATAGTTTCTTATAATTAAAAGTAAGTTTTATATCTTATTATTTATTATAATATAGTTAAAAATATAGGCAAATACCTAAAAAAGATATTTGCCTAATATTATCAATATTTTATTCTGTTCTTAAAGCTTCAACTGGATCTTTCTTTGATGCCATTTTAGCTGGTATAAATCCTCCAAGTATGGTTAATGTTACACTTATTATTACTAATAATATTGCATGAATTGGATTTAAAACAGCAACATTTTCTAAATCAGTTACCTTATATAGTATATGATTTGTTGGGAAAGTTAAAATCCAAGCTATAAGTATTCCAAGAAAACCTGATAAACTTCCAATTATAAATGTTTCAGCATTAAATACTCTTGTTATATCCTTCTTTCTAGCTCCTAATGCCCTTAATACTCCTATTTCTTTTGTTCTTTCTAACACAGAAATATAAGTTATTATTGAAACCATTATTAATGATACTACTAATGATATTGCTGCAAATGCTATAAGAACCATTGTTATTGCATCCATAATCCCACTTGATAAGCTTACAAAGGTACTTGCCATATCATTATATATTATCATATCCTCCTTATCTTTTCCATCATTCCAAGAATCTAAATATGATATTACTTCATCTTTTGTTGTAAAATCTTTTGGATATAAAGTTATCATATAAGGAACCTCTGTTGCCCCTAGGCTTGCTAATAAGCTTTCTTTTGCATTAGATGTGCCATTATCTTCTGCAAAACTTTGTCCTGTAAATACATTATAATCTGCCTCTTGCTGTGCTTTAACTACTTCTGAATCTTTTGATTTTTCTATGAAATATTTGCTTAAATCATCTGAATATGAAATACCATTAGATAATAATGAAATATCCACGCCGTCTTTAAGTCTTATAATACCTGCTATTTTTAGTGGAATAGCCCTTTCATTATTATAAAGTTCACTCATATCTGAGGGATTTACTGATAATGTAAAAAAGTTTCCAACTTTCTTATAGTAATCATCATTTAAAACTGCTTTAATTTCATGTCCTACAATATTGTTAAAATTAATCTCTTCTAAATTACTACTTATTCCTAATGCCTCTAAAACCTTTGTGTCGATTTTATTATATTCATCAACTACTAAAACTAAATCATTCATTGTTTCTGGATAATTTCCATATAATAAATCATAATTCTTTTCTAAATAGCCTATTTTATTTCCATCTGTACTTATTGGATAAGAAGATAAATTTAAATCTTTAGTATTTATTGTTGTTGCAGTATCATCTACCATTTTTAAAATATTCATGTTAACTAAACGTGTATATCCTAGACCTGATAATAAACTTTTATCTATATCTTCTATATATTTTACATAATCTTCAGTTAAATTATTTTTATGTGTTCGTCTATTTTCTTCTGCGTTGTAAGGATAAATAACTTCTGAATCTGGGTATTTTCCTTCCTCTTTATCTAAACCAAGCATTTTATTTCTTTGTGATTTCATATCATTTACATCTATTTCTGTTGCTGTTTGATTAATCATTATTGGAAAACCTGACAATGTATCTGTTTCAAACATATCTATTTGCTTATCAAATCCATTTGAAAGAGAGAGAATTAAAGCTATTCCTATAATCCCAATACTTGATGCAAATGCTGTTAAGAAAGTTCTCCATTTTTTAGTTCTAATATTCATTCCAGATAACTTTAATGCTGTAAGGAAACTCATACTTGTCTTTCTAAGACTATATGAAGTATTGCCTTTTTCATCTTCTAATGAATTAGTATCTGAAATTACATTTCCATCTCGAAACTCAACTATTCTATCTGCATATTCTTTTGCAAGTTCTGGATTATGAGTTACCATAATAACAAGCTTATCTTTTGCAATATCTTTTATCAAATCCATTATTTGAATACTAGTCTTAGTATCTAATGCACCAGTAGGTTCATCTGCCAATATTATATCTGGATCATTAGCAAGAGCTCTTGCAATAGCAACTCTTTGCATTTGGCCTCCGGAAAGTTGATTAGGCCTTTTATGAACATGTTCTTTAAGTCCAACACGTTCTAAGACTTCCATAGCTTTTTTATGTTTTTCAGATGATGAAACCCCACTTAATGTCATCCCCATCTCTACATTATCTAAAATGCTTAAATGATTTATTAAGTTATAGCTTTGAAATACAAAGCCTATACTATTATTACGATATGCATCCCAATCGGAATCCTTAAATTCTCTAGTGGATTTTCCATTAATAATTAAATCTCCGCTATCATAATTATCTAATCCACCAATAACATTTAGACAAGTAGTTTTTCCTGAACCACTTGGACCTAATATTGCAACAAATTCATTTTGTCTAAAACTTAGACTTACACCATTTAATGCTACTTGCTTAAATTCGCCTGTTACATATGACTTTTTTATATTTTTTAACGATAACATACTTTTCCTCCTACAATAAATTTTGCTACGATATGTTTATAATATTTTATTTATATGAACTGAATATGAACTTAAAAATTAAATTTATTTAATTTTTATTAAGTTAGTCATTTATTCCCTTATATAAAATCCTAAGAAATAACCTTAATGTTTTCTGTCCTAAATTGTTATTATACTTAACATTATAACCAAATTTATAAAAAAATTAAGAATTAATAGTTGAAAATTTGAAAAGCGAAAAACTTTTAAAAAAAGAAGTAATTCAGCTACTCTGAATTACTTCTTAGATTATCTATTGTCTATTCTAAATTATCAATTAGTGCTCTCCACTATCAATTATCTATTGTAGCTTCCTTCCCAAACAATCTCTCTGTACTTATCTGGATCTGTATCTCCTTCAGTACTAAATAATAATACCCTTGAGTTTTCATCTAAGCTAATAGATTCCTTTAAATCTTTATATTCTGGATTTGTCATTAATTCATATACTAATCCTAATGTAACAGCTCCTGATTCTCCAGATATAACCTTATTATCGCCATTTAAAGGATTTCCAAGAACCCTCATTCCATTTGCTGCAACATAATTTGGAGCTGAAACAAAAACTTTTGAGTGATTTTTTAACACTTCAAACCCTGTTATATTAACCTCTCCACATGCAAGTCCAGCCATTATTGTTGGCATATCCCCACCAACTGCTCTTGGATTTCCATCATTTGCTATTGCTGATTCATAATAACATGCTGCTTCTTTTGCTTCTACTACAACAGTTGTTGGACAATTTTCTCCAAATACTGATGCAAAGAATCCTTGAATTCCTCCTGCAAGAGAGCCTACTCCTGCTTGTAGGAATATATGAGTTGGTTTTTCTACATTATAATCATTTCTTAATTGTTCTAATGCTTCAAGTCCCATAGTTCCATAGCCTTGCATTATCCATGCTGGTATTTCTTCATAACCTTCCCAAGCTGTATCTTGAACTACCACTCCGTTATGTTCTTCTGCATATTTTGCTGCAAGTCTTACAGCATCATCATAATTCATATCAGTAATTGAAGCTTCTGCTCCTTCTTTTCTTATATTTTCTAATCTTATTAGTGAAGATCCTTTAGGCATATATACTACTGATTTCTGTTTCAATCTATTAGCAGTCCATGCAACTCCTCTTCCGTGATTTCCATCAGTTGCAGTTACAAATGTTATTTCTCCCAATTCACTTTTAACCTCTTCTGATGTTAGTTTTTCATATGGTAACTCAGCAATATCCTTATTCAATCTTTGTGCTAAATATTTTCCCATTGAATAAGAACCACCTAAAACTTTAAATGCATTTAATCCAAATCTATAAGATTCATCTTTTAAATATATTCCTTTTAAACCTAATCTCTTACTTAAATTTTCTAAATTAACTAATGGTGTCACACTATATTCTGGGAAACTTTTATGAAAGTTTCTTGCTTTATTTATTTCATCTATATTTAAAAAGTCTAAGTCACCATCTTTTTTATTCTTTGGCATGGTATTTTCTTTCCATTGAATTTTTTCAGACATTACTTCTCCCCCTTGAGCTTATTTTATTCTTGTTCCTGTCTTACCTAAAATTCCATCTTTAGCTTTTTCAAGTAAAGTAATAAGTGCATATCTTCCTTCTTTAGAAGATGCAAATTCTATTCCTGCCTCTACTTTAGGTTTCATTGATCCAGGGGCAAAATGTCCCTCTTCTACATACTTAGTCATTTCCTCAACTGTAACATCATCAAGCCATTTTTCATTCTCTTTACCATAATTTATAGCTGCCTTTTCTACAGCTGTTAATATAATTAGAAAATCAGCATCTAATTCTTTAGCTAATGTAGCACTAGCAAAATCTTTATCTATAACTGCGCTAGCGCCTTTTAGATGGTTTCCTTCTTTCACTACTGGAATTCCACCACCGCCACATGCTATAACAACTTGTCCAGAATTTACTAAACTTCTAATTGTATCAATTTCTATAATACTTTTTGGTCTTGGTGATGCAACAACCCTTCTATATCCTCTTCCTGAATCTTCAACTACATTTTCACCCTTTGCAATTAAAGACTCTGCTTCATCTTTAGTCATGAAACTTCCAATTGGCTTAGTTGGATTACTAAAAGCTTTATCATCTTTATCTACTTCAACTTGAGTAACAATTGTTGCTACTGATTTATCTATATTCCTGTTTAACAATTCTTCTCTAAGAGCATTTTGCAAGTCATATCCTACATATCCTTGACTCATAGCCACACATACAGACATTGGAATTGATGAGTATTTATAATTTGATTTCGTTAATGCATCCATAGCAAGATTTATCATTCCTACTTGAGGTCCATTTCCATGAGATATTACCACATCATGTCCTTCTTCAATTAAATCCACAATAGCTCTTGCTGTTGATTTAACAGCACCCATTTGTTCTTCTAAATTATTTCCTAATGCATTCCCACCTAATGCTATTACTATTTTCTTTTTCATAATTTCTCTCCCTATTAATTTGGATTTATTTTTATATTGCATGGGCCCTTATTCAATAAACTGAATAAAAGCCCATTAGTGTGTTTATTCTAAATATAACATCTAAATTATATTATTTAACTTGTCTTTCCTTAGTTTCAGCTTCTAGTTTAGCTAAAACTTCTTGTGGATTTTTTACTTTGCTTAAGAATATCATAGCTGCTATAGCATATGGCTTATAGCTAGCTTCTTTATATAATGGCTTTCTGTATCTATCAAATACTGAAGCATCCACTTCTCCAACTTCACAGCTAACACCTGTAATATCTGCTGGTAAGCAGTGTAGGTATAAAGCCTTTCCATCCTTAGTTGTCTTCATTAACTCTTCAGTACATTGCCAATCTTTATGTTCAGCATTATGTGCCAATAATTCTTTTTCTAAAGCTTTTATTCCATCAAAATCTCCATTACCATATAATTCAGTTCTCTTTTCCATAGCAACAAACGGAGCCCAGCTCTTTGGATACACTATGTCCGCATCTTTAAATGCTTCTTCCATTGAGTTAGTTTTAGTAAATGATCCACCTGAAAGTTCAGCATTCTTTTTAGCTACTTCTTCAACTTCTGGCATTACTTCATATCCTTCTGGATGAGCTAAAACAACATCCATTCCGAATCTTGTTAATAATCCAATTATTCCTTGAGGAACTGATAATGGTTTACCATATGATGGAGAATATGCCCAAGACATAGCAACTTTCTTACCTTTTAAGTTTTCTACACCACCAAACTCGTTTATTAAATGAAGTGCATCTGCCATAGCTTGAGTAGGATGGTCTATATCACATTGTAAATTAACAAGAGTAGGAATTTGTTCTAATGTTCCTTCTTCATGCCCTTCTCTTACAGCCTTTGATACTTCTCTCATGTAAGTATTTCCTTTTCCGATATACATATCATCTCTAATACCTATAACATCTGCCATAAATGAAACCATGTTAGCAGTTTCTCTAACTGTTTCTCCATGAGCTACTTGAGATTTTCCTTCATCCAAGTCTTGTACTTCTAAACCTAAAAGGTTACAAGCTGATGCAAAGCTAAATCTTGTTCTTGTAGAGTTATCTCTAAATAAGGATATTCCAAGACCACTATCAAATATCTTTGATGAAATATTGTTTTCTCTTAAAGTTCTCAATGCCTCTGCAACTGTGAATACAGCTTGTAATTCATCATCACTCTTTTCCCAAGTTAACATAAAATCGTCATTATGCATCTTTGAAAAATCTAATTCGTTAAGTTTATTAATATATTTGTCCATTAAAGCCATCTTAATATTCCTACCCTTCATATTTTAATTTTATTTTGATTTTATTTTGATTTTTAAATTTAACCTATATTATATTTTTTTATTTATCTTTATTATCACAGTAAATTGTTGGTAATGCAGCATAAACAGCAGCACACTTCACTAAATCTTCTTTCCAAGTTTTTTCATTAGGAGCATGTGCCTGTGCTTCTGCACCAGGTCCAAATCCTATTACAGGTATTCCATTACGTCCCATTATTGAAACACCATTTGTTGAGAATGTCCATTTATCAGTAAGAGGGCGTGCTTTTCTCATTTCTTCAGTTACAGCAGCACCACTTCTTGTTGTTCCATAAAGCCCCTTATATGATTCTTCCATTGCCTTTGTTACAATATGATCTTCTGGAATTACCCAAGTTGGGAAGTAACATTCAATTGGATATACTAAACCTGTATAACTTGGTCTATCATAGTTATACATACTTACTGTTGCATTATACTTTTTAACAGCTGGAAGCTCACGAATTTCTTCTAAGCAGCTCTCCCAAGTTTCACCTGCAGTCATACGACGGTCTAATGAAATTGAGCATGAATCAGCAACTGCACAACGGCTTGGTGAAGTAAAGAAAATTTCAGAAGTTGTAACTGTACCTCTTCCTAAAAAGTTAGCTTCTTTATATTCTGGATTATATTTTTCATCTAACATTTTTACTAAGCCTTTAATTTCTTTATCATCAGCTGCATCATTTTCGTTAAGGTCACGAACATTAGTTAATATTTCAGCCATTTTATAAATTGCATTATCTCCTCTTTCTGGAGCGGAACCATGACATGAAACTCCTTGAACATCAACACGTATCTCCATACGTCCTCTTTGTCCTCTATATATACCACCATCTGTTGGTTCTGTAGACACTACAAATTCTGGTCTTACTTTATCTTCCTTAATTATATATTCCCAGCAAAGTCCATCGCAGTCTTCTTCTTGAACTGATCCAACAACTAATGCTGTATATTTTTCATTTAAAAGTCCTAAATCTTTCATTATTTTTGCACCATAAACAGATGAAACAATTCCGCCTAATTGGTCAGAAGTACCACGTCCACCTATTTCAGTTTCTGTTTCATATCCTTCATATGGGTCAAAATTCCAGTTACCTCTGTTTCCTATACCAACTGTATCAATATGAGCATCAAATCCTATTAATGTTTCTCCTGCTCCCATATATCCTAAAACATTACCTTGTGGGTCTATTTCAACTTTATCAAAACCTACAGCTCTCATTTCTTCAGCTATACGTTCAACAACACCTTTTTCTTCACAGCTTTCTCCAGGAATAGCAACCAAATCTCTTAAGAATTTAGTCATTTGAACTTCATATCCCTCTGCTTGTAATTTAATATTTTTAAAATCCATATTCTTTTCCCCCTTATCTTTACTAATGTATTTAATTTTAAATATTTTTATTCTAAACTTCATTTATATACTAAGCAAAATTCATGCCAAGTCTTACAGGTAGTTTTTTTGATTTTATATATGATTTTGTTTGATTTTATTAGTTATTTACTATATTTATTCACATTTTTTTATATAAAAAATAAAGGATTATCATTTTGATAACCCTTTATCACTTTGGTTAATTCTACAGTTTTCTTGGCTTTTAGAGGCTTTAAATAGTTTTTTATCAAATTGATAACCATTATTTAATTTAGAAAGTATAATTTTACTTTTATTAATTCTCTCTACATATTCTTAGCTATAAATTCTAACATTTTAATTCCTACACCTACAAGTTCATCTACATCTATTTGAGAAAAATCATGACTAGTTCCTTCTAATGTTATAAGCTCCGCCTTATTTCCATTACTTTTTAGTTTATTATATAATGATTCTGCATTTTCGTATGGAACTATTTTATCTTGCTTGCTATGAACTATAAGGGTTGTTGGTTCTCCTTTATCTACATAATTTATTGGACTATATTTATTTAATATTTCATCTTTATTTTCTCCAACTGAATTTATAATCTGCTCCAAATCCCATTGAACATTGTTGATATCTAAAGTAGTTAAATCTGTTGGCCCAAAAAAATCTATTATATATTTTATATCACAAGGATAATCTTTTAATTCTTGTGAATCAATAAACTCATTATTATCACTATAGGCTGCCATTAAAGCTAAATGTGCTCCTGAAGAAGCTCCTATAACACCTATTCTATCTGTATTAAAATTGAACTTATCTTTATTTTTATAAATCCATCTTATAGTATCCTTAACATCACTTATTTGCTTACTGAAATTTTCTTCATTTCTCATAAGTTCATAACTAGTGCTTATTATGGTAAATCCTTCTTCTCTAAAAGAATCTAATAATGGAGATATAGCCTGCGGTATTTCTTTTCCCCCATAAACCCAGCTTCCTCCATGAACATAAAGAATTACAGGTGATCCTCCTTTTACATCTTTCTTTGGAGAATATATATCTAAATTTAAAGGAACTCCATTAGTATTTTTATATTCAATATTATTATAATCTATATGTTCTATTGCTTTTAAAGAGGTATCTTCTGTTAATCTTTCGCCATTATCCACAAATTCACTATACTTTTTTAATATATTAGTATATAAAGATATCCTATCTCTTATAGAATATATAAATGTTCCTACTATTAAAACTATTGTTATTAATAGTATCCCTAAAATCTTGAAAAATTTTTTCATGTTCTCTCCTTTCTTCGTTATATAAAAAGCTTATTAAATTATATATATTTTTATTTAATTTATATTATATTTGAAATTTCTATACAATAAATTAAATTTTTATTAAAGATTACTATT
>JAQCTH010000053.1 GCA_027686065.1 Clostridiaceae bacterium AF10-41 | reverse complement strand
GTAATTTATATAAAATAGTTAAGATTTTACCAATAAAGATAAAAATAAAACTGAAGCATACTGGGAGGATAAAAAATGGATATAAAAATAAGAATCGCTAGTGAAAATGATGCAGAAGAAATTTTACAAATATATGCACCATATATAAGGGATACAATAATAACTTTTGAATATGAAGTACCAGCAATTGAAGAATTTAAAAATCGTATTAGAAAAATATCAAAAGATTATCCTTATTTAGTTTGTACTTTAGATGAAAAGATAATTGGATATGCATATTCATATAGGCATAAAGAAAGAGCAGCTTATCAATGGAATGTTGAGTTATCTGTTTATATCGATAATAAATATCTACATTATGGGTTAGGAAAAGCTTTTTATACGGCTTTAATTGAAATATCTAAACTACAAAATATTCAAAATATATATGGAGTAGTTACATCTAATAATATAAATAGTGAAAAATTACACGAGTATTTTGGATTTAATAAATTAGGAGTTTATCATAATACGGGATATAAATTTGATAAATGGCATGATGTTACTTGGTTTGAAAAAAGAGTTAATGAATATTATGGTGAACCAAAACCTTTATTATCAATTAAAGATATTGATAAAGGGACATTTAATGAGATTATAGACAAGTGTTGTAAGATAATAAAATTATAAAATGACCTTATAACACATCTATTATAGAGCAGCTATAGATTAATAGTTTCATGTGGAGGTAGATATTATGAAAGAAATATTATATATGTCACATTGTGTTTTCCCAACATCTGATATAAAAAAGACAGCAGCTTATTATAAAGAGGTACTAGGATTCAGAGTGGAAGAATATCTTGATGTAAGTGAACCACATATTTGTTTGTATCGTGATTTTACTGAGATTATTTTGACAAAATCAAATGGACAGGAAGTAATTCCAAATAGAAAGCTATATGGATATGGTTATGATGCATATTTTATAACAAATAATCAAGAAATCTTACAAGAGGAATTAAAAAATTCAGGAGCTAAAATTGTTCGTAAATTATCACATACTGATTATTGTAATAAAGAGTTTGTTATTGAAGATATTGATGGCAGGTGGATAGGTTTTGGAATAAAAGAAATTTAAAATCATTTAAGGAGACAGACTAATTGGAAGCTTTGATAAGAATTTTAAATGAAAATATATTAGAAAATAATACTTGTGTTGAAATGAACTTTTGTATTGATGATGATATGGAATATAAAGATTGTTGGCTTGGAAAAATGTTAGATAAGAATAATATTAATAAGGAAATACAATATATTTAGAAAAATTATAAGTGAATAAAACGTGATAGTTTATATTAAAAGGGATTATGAAGGAGTTAATATGTTTAATGAAATAAGAAGAAGTGATAGAAAAATTGATAGGTTAGAAGCAATACAACTATTAAAAAAGTGTGAATATGGAGTTTTATCTACGATGAATGAAAATGGATATCCATATGGGGTTCCATTAAGTTATATTTATACAAATGATTCAATATATTTTCATAGTGCATTAGAAGGACATAAGTTAGAAAACTTGAAAAATAATGATAAAGTATCTTTTTGTGTAGTTGGACAAACAAATGTATTGCCAGATAAGTTTAGCACTAAATATGAAAGTGTAATAATCTTTGGGAGTGCAAAAGAAGTTTTTGATGATGAAAAAAATGTAGTTCTTTTGGAATTAATAAATAAATATTCACCAGATTATATAGAAAAGGGTAAAATATATATTAAAAATGCAGGTTCAAAAACTAAAGTTATAAAAGTAAATATAGATCATATATCTGGAAAGGCAAGAAGATAATTTAATAGATAGGATTTATTAAGCATAATACCTATAAATTATATACATTTTTAAGGAAATCTAAGAGTTCCCTTAAAAATGTATTAATCTATTAGTATTATCATTTGATTATTTAAATTTATCTATCAAACCATTCATTAGTTTGTGGATGAGTATAGTGAGGAGTAAATTCTATAATATTATATTCTTGAGAACCAGAAATTTTAAGTGGATCAGAATTTAAATAAGCTTTGATTTCTTCGATAGAATTAGCTTTCATGATTAAAATTCCGCCACTCATATTTTCCTTAAGTCCTGTTATTAATGTTACACCTCTTTCTATTGCTTTTTGAGAATAAGCTATATGTTCCTTCATAACACTTTCATCTATTTCTAAAGTAGAGTTTAATGTACCTTCAATAATGAAATATTTCACTTTTATTAACCTCCTTTATATAAAATATAATATACATATTATATCATAATAATAACTAACAACGAATTATTATTTGTTGAAATTTATAAAGCTTATTGAATTATTTTAAGAGGAGTTTAAAATTTATTTATAATAAATAACATAGGGGGCAAGTTAGAATGAAGTTTTTAATAAGACCAATAGATATTGGAGATGGAAAAGGAATAAATTTACTTAGGCGTATGCCAGGTGTGTTTGAAAATATACTTGGCATCCCATCAGAGAGAGTAAAACGTAATGAGGATTTTATTATGAATATGGATGGCAACCATCACCAATTTGTAGCTGTAATAGAGGATAAAAATGGTGAAGAAATTATTATTGGTACTGCAGGTTTAGTGATAAATGCAAATCCTCGCACACGACATAGTGGTAGTATAGGTATTATGATTCATAAGGACTATCAAAATATTGGCGTTGGAACTGCATTAATGGAAGCTTTACTTGATGTTGCAGACAACTGGTTGATGCTGATTCGTGTTGAATTAGGAGTTTTTGAAGATAATAAAAGGGCTATTCACCTTTATGAAAAACTAGGCTTTGAAAAGGAAGGGCTTAAACGCCTTGCAGCTATTAGGAATGGTAAATATGAAAATGAATACGTAATGGCAAGAATAAATCCAAAATATATAAAAAAATAGTTGTATAAAATCATAAACAATAAATGACAATTTGTTAATTTAAGATAAATATAGGAGATAAATATGATTATTAAAAAAATTTTAGATGAAATAACTACCGAACTTAAAGGTATTCCTGGTATTGTAGGAATAGTTTTAGGAGGTTCAAGAGCGAGAGGTACAAACCATCAAGATTCTGATATTGATATTGGTATATATTACAATGAATCAGAGGGGTTTAAAGTTAGTGAAATTGATAAAATTGCTACAAAGCTAGATGATGAACATAGAATAAATTTAGTTAGTTCATTAGGAGAATGGGGTCCTTGGGTAAATGCAGGAGGATGGCTAGTAATTCAAGGATATCGTGTGGATTTTATATTTCGTGATGTAAAACGTGTATCGAAAGTAATTGATGATTGTTTAAATGGAAAAATTTCATCAAATTATCAGACAGGACATCCACATGCTTATTTAAACTCTATGTATATGGGAGAAGTAGCAATTTGTAAGATATTAGATGATCCTAAAAATAAAATTACCGAATTAAAAGAAAAAACTATACCTTATCCAGAAAACTTAAGAAATGCAATAATTGGTTGGTATATGTTTGAAGCCTCTTTTTCTCTAATGTTTGCTAAATCAAATATAGACAAAGATGATATTTCATATGTTTGTGGCCATTGCTTCAGAAGTATTTCTTCCTTAAATCAAGTTTTATTTGCTTTAAATAATGAGTATTGTATTAATGAGAAAAAAGCAGTAAAAATGATAGATGCTTTTAAAAGTAAGCCGCAAAATTATAAGAAAAGAATAGATGAGCTTATTACTTTAATTTCTTTTAATGAAAGTAATACAAGAAAAGGAGTAGAAATACTTGAGGAACTTGTTAATGAAGTGAAAGCTTTATGTTAGATGCCTATATAATATATATAAAATGAATCATAAATGGGGAATAATGTAATGAATAATGAAATATTAAAAGATTTAATAGTATCAGTAAAAGATCAAAACCTTCACGTGCTTAATGTTGTTGTTAGGAAAAATGGAAATATAATTGCAAAATATGATTTTGAAGAAGAAAAGCCAATACTTTTATATTCTGTAAGTAAGACATTTACATCAATGTCAGTAGGAATTTCAATTAGCGAAGGATATCTTAATCTTACAGATAAGATTATAGATTTTTTTCCTGAGTCAAAAGAGATACCTATGAATGAATATTTAAAAGAAATTACTATTCATGATTTGCTTTGTATGGGAAGTGGTCATGGAGAGTGTCCTGTAATGAAAGCTGACTGGAGTGATGATAAGGAGTGGGATATATCTCAATTATTTTTTAATGAGCCAATTATATTTAAACCAGGTACTCGTTTTATATATGATAATTCAGCAACTTATATGCTTTCAAAGATTATAAGTATAACAACAGGAAGTAAATTAGATGAATACTTAAATGAAAAGGTATTTAAATATTTACAAATACCGAAACCTACATGGGATACATGCCCAAATGGAATTCCACAAGGGTTTTCTGGGTTGTATTTAACAGCTGATGAGTTGTCCAGATTTGGGCAGCTAATACTTAATAAAGGAATATGGAATGGAAATCAACTTATTCCTTCAAGTTATATAGAGCAAGCAACATCTGTTCAGATTCAAACAAAAGATTTTAATGAAAAGTTTGCAACGGAAGATCATCATCAAGGATATGGCTATCAAATGTGGATGAATTCATATAATGGTTCATATCGTATGGATGGGTTATATGGTAATTATGTAGTGATTTTGCCAGATAAGAATGCAGTTGTAACTTATGTTTCAAATGAGCCCAAGAATATGACAGGGATTCTAGAACTTACATGGAATACTTTAATAGATAAATTATAATTATTAAAAAAATAAAAACTGGCTATAAAAATATTATATGAGGAGATTGAGAATGAATAAAATTACATGTATTTGTTTAGGGGTAAGAAGTATGGAAAGAGCGATAAAGTTCTATAGAGATGGACTTGGATTTAAAACTGATGAAAAAGAAGACAATCCAAAAGTAGTGTTCTTTGACACAGCAGGAACAAAATTTGAGCTTTATCCTTTAGATTTATTAGCTGAGGATATAAATGAAGAAAATCCTCCTAAAATAAATAGTGGATTTTCAGGTATCACATTAGCATATAATGTAGAATTTAAAGAAGATGTTGATAAAGTTATTGAGTTAGCTAGAAGTGCTGGAGCGACTATAGTTAAAGAACCTCAAGATGTATTTTGGGGAGGATATCATGCATATTTTAGTGATCTTGATGGTTATTATTGGGAAGTTGCATGGGGACCTAATTTTAAATACGATGAAAATGGGTTACTTATTTTATAAGCTATCTATTTGGATTTAGTTTGATTGGAGAATATATGAAAATATTAATCTTTGGTATAGTTGCAAGTGGAAAAACAACACTTTCAAAAGAGCTATCTTTAAAATACAATATCCCATGTTATGAAGGAGATAGCATAGCATGGGGGGGAGAAGGAGAAGAGAGATATAAACGTTCGGATTCAGAGCAATTAAATAGAATTTTAGAAATTGACAAAAGAGGTCATTGGATAATTGAGGGAACTTATAGAGAAAGTCAAAAATGCTTGTTTGATATGGCGGATAAAATTATTTTCTTAGATACTCCATTACATATTAGAAGGATGAGAATAATTACACGTATTTTAAAACAAAAGTTTAGAATAGAAAAATGTAATTACAATCCTACCTTTGAAATGTTAAAAAATATGTTCAAGTGGACAAAAGATTTTGAAGATAAGCGAGATAAATATGAAAATATGCTGTTATGCTATGAAGATAAATTAATAAGAATAAAAAATGTTAAAGAGTTGAATATGAATATATAAGTTAAGTTTTGGAGGAAATTATATGTTAGGACATATAGGATTTTCATATATAGGATTAGTTTATTTATTGATGTTATTTATTCCTAATATTATCTGGATAAAGCATCAGCCAGAAAATTATGATTATAGCAATGAAAACAAAATATTGCTCATATTTGAGCGTGTTGGACAAGTAGCTGTAACATGCTGTGCTTTAATTTTTTCAGATTTTAATATTACTACTTTTTCTCTTTGGAGTCTCTGGCTAATCCTATCATTTATTTTAATGGTTTTATATGAGGTTTATTGGGGTAGGTATTTTACAGGAGAACCCACATTGAAAAATTTCTATCGTAGTTTATATGGTATTCCAGTTCCTGGAGCAACTCTTCCTATTATGGCATTTTTGTTATTAGGAGTATATGGGAAGGTAATTTGGATGATTGTATCTATAATAATTCTTGGGATTGGTCATATAGGGATACATTTTCAGCACTTGAAGGAGATAGAATAGAATCAAAAAATATGTTATAATCTATTCAGAATAATATTAAGTTAAATTGATTTCATTTAACTAATATTGAAACTGAAGCTTGAAAGGAGAATAAATATGCTTGAATATAAATTTGATACTCAATTATTAATTGAGGGGAATAATCTTTCAGAAGATGCAATTAATGAATATATAACTAAAAATATTGAGGGAGATTGTTTACTTGCAGTTGGAGATGAAGATTTGATAAAGGTTCATTTTCATACTAATACTCCATGGAGGGTACTTGAGTATTGTGCTTCTTTAGGAGATATATATGATGTTGTTATTGAAAACATGGAACGTCAAGAAAATGGACTGCAAGGTTAATATATAGAAGCAGCTAATTATATGAATAACTTATTATTCAAAAGTGAATATGCGGTGTTTATCAACTTATAAGAAAAGAGGAGTATAGTCTATGGATAATGAAAAATGTGATCTAATCCATCCTAATGGAATTAAAGAAAAGAAATTAGAAGTAATTGATGGCTATACAATTAAATACCATGCTAACGGAATTACTATGTGGTCTAAAGGTAAAATTGTAAATAATCAACCAGAAGGATATTGGGAATGGTATCGACCAGATGGTACAATTAAACGTTCAGGGTACTTTGAGAACGGAGAACCAATTGGTGAATGGATTACATATAATAATAAAGGAGAAAAATACAAAATAACTCAAAAAGGTAAAAGATAATAATAGAGAGTGTAAGTTTAATTTTTTACAACTTATTTTTTATCCTAATCCATGGGAAAAAGACATACAAAACTAAATACTGTCCAAAGAGCCTAGATTTCCTAGGCTCTTTATAGTTTAATACTTACTTCACCAGAAGATAAGAATCTAATAGCACCATCTTCCATCTTAACTTTAAGTCTACATTCATCATCAATTTCAAGAACAGTGGCTTTTTCATAAATTTTATTAGTAAATATAGTTACCTCTTTATTAATTAATAGAGATCTCATTTTATAAGATTTCAGAAAAGACCTATCCTCTATGTGTTTGTAATAATCCCAAAAGAGATCCAAAACTTTAGCTATAAGCTTACTTCTAATATTAATGGACGTATGAGAATAATCTTCAAAAATTCCAGTTGCTATATCTTTAATTTCCTTTGCAAAGCCTTCTTTTGGTGCTATTACATTAATACCAATACCTAAAACAGCATAATCAATTGTATTACTTTGAAAATTAAAAGATGCTTCTGTTAATATTCCACATACCTTTTTGTTGTCACAATATATATCATTAACCCATTTTATTTTAGCTTCCTTATCAGAAACAGCTTCTATAGCTTCAGCCACAGCCACAGCAGCAGCGATAGTAATAAGAAATGATATTGAAGCACTTATCTGTGGACGTAAAAGAATGCTCATATAAATTCCAGTACCTTTTGGTGAATGAAACTTTCTGCCTAATCTTCCTCGGCCTCCAGTTTGCTCCTCTGAAATAATTATAGTACCTTCTCTTTCTCCATTAACTGCAAGTTCTTTTATTGCTGTATTGGTAGAATCAATTGTTTTATATACATTTATATTAAACTCATTATTATTTTCACTTAAATATTTATTTATAATTTCAGAGGATAAGACATCTTCATTATTAGAAAGTATATAATTCTCATTATTAACTTCTAAAGATTTATTATCTAAATTCATTGTTATCACCTATAATGTTTCAATAATTTTATTTTATTAAATATTATAACATACAAGTTTTTTCTAAAATATAAATTTATATAATTTTATAAAGCTATTACTATCCAAACAAAAGATATATATGTTATTATTTATATATAAGCCAATAATTGGTATATAATTAAATATATTTCAATAGTAAATAATAATAAAACTATTTTTGAAAAGAGAGAAGATAAATTGAATAAAAGAATCAAATTTTCAATAGGAATTATATTTGTCTTAATAGGTATAATTATAATGGGATATTTATTTAGATTAGATAGATTTGGATCATCAAAAATTTCATGGGTTGATTGCATAAAAATAAATAATAGCATATATTATAGTGGCTATGTAAGAGAAATAGTGGAAGGGACTTTAATTGATGAAAAAATAGGAGAAGTAAGGTTTAATATTTCTGAAAAGGTTACCAATGATAGGTATAGGTTTAGGAATGGAGATGCAACTTTTTTAAAAGAAAAAACAGAAATATATAGCTTAAAAACAGAAGATAAAGCTATAGCTGTAAAAATTGATGAAGCATATTTTATATATAAAATAGATGATAAGCAAGGATAATAATTTTAATGACTTACATCTGTTAATTAGAAGAAAATGAAATGGTAATTTAACTATTAATATAAAAGGAGAGATTATTTTTGGAAAGGAAAGTGAAAAATATATACTTAATCATATTTATGATTGGATTACTACTAAATTTTACTCTATCAAAGGATGAAAGAGCATATATATTGATATCAATATTTGGACTAATTGGGTTCTTTGTAGAAACAATTTTTAATAAGCTAGATTCTAAATCAATAGCAAATGTAGAAGATGAAATTTAATAATTTAAGTAAAAAGCCAAAAAAGGATTTGTGTAATTTAATCTTACATAAATCTTTTTCCTTATATATGACTTAATAAAGTTATTTTTAGAAAGAATAATTATATTAACCATAAACTTATGGTATTATTTACATATAAGACAAATAACGGTATATAGTCTTGATACAAAGTTTTTACTAGTAAACTTTTGAAAAAATTAATTTTGGGGGGATAAATAATGTCAAAAGAAAAATTATTACCAATTTCAATTTTTTGTTTAGCTATTTCACTTATTATTAGTGCTTCAATAATATCTAATGGCATGCAGAATAATGGACGATTTATTGGAGATGGAATAAGCCAAGGATTATTTAATATTAATAATGCAATTAGTGAAAAAAATAATAATAATTTGGATTCAAAAGATATTTTATCATTATATGAAGCAGCTGAATATTTAGGTATTACACAGGATAGACTAATGCAAGTAATTAACCATGAAGAATCTGAGATACCATATATAAAAGTATCTGAAAGTTTTATATTTAGCAGAAATGCATTAGACAAATGGGTGGAAACATCAAAATTTAAGATGTAATATGAAGAAAACTAAAATGATATGATAAAGAATAAAATGGTGTGGGTAAATTAAATAAAGAGTTAAAGAAAGCTGATTTTTACACAAGTGTAAGTCAGTTTTTTATTATGTAAAATTATAAAATTTAAAAACTGAGTAAATATGATTATTTATGTAAACTTTTTTACGCAAATGAGAGGTAGTGGAATAAATGAGATAATGTTAAAATAAGGATATAATACAAAATAATGTTGAGAGGGAGATAACTATTATGTTATTAATTGGTGTTGATATAGGTGGAACAAAATGTGCTGTTAATTTAGGTGAAATATCAGGAGATGAAGTAAAAATCATTTACAAATGTAGTATTAAGGAGACAAAAAAATATTTACCTCAAGAAATGATGGATGCTTTAGTTAAAGATATTTTATTTTGTAAAGGATTAAATAGTGGTGATGAAATACAGGGAATAGGAATTAGCTGTGGAGGGCCTTTAGATGGCAAAAAGGGAATAATAATGTCTCCACCTAATTTACCAGGATGGGACAACATTAATATAACAAAGTATTTTAAAGAAAAAACTGGATTAAGGTCCTGGCTTTGTAATGATGCTAATGCTTGTGCTTTGGCAGAATGGAAACTTGGTGCAGGAAGAGGAACTTCTAGCATGATATTTATTACTTTTGGTACAGGTCTTGGAGCAGGTCTTATTTTAGATAATCATTTATATTCAGGCACAAATGATATGGCTGGAGAATTAGGACATATAAGACTTAGTGAGTTTGGTCCTGTTGGCTATGGAAAAATAGGTTCCTTTGAAGGTTTTTGTAGTGGAGGAGGAATTGCTCAATTAGCTAAAAGTGTAATTCTTGAAGAGTTGCAAAGAGGAAATAAACCAGCCATATGTCCTAATTTATCTGAAATAGAAAACTTAACAGCTGAGAAAGTTGGGAATTTTGCTAAAAAAGGAGATGAAGTGGCAAAGAAAATTTTAAAGATAGTAGGAATAAATTTAGGTAAGGGATTATCAATTTTAATAGATTTATTAAACCCGGAAAAAATTGTTATTGGAAGTATTTTTGTTAGGTGCTATGAAGAAATTTGGCCATGGGCAAATAAAGTTATAGAGGAAGAGTCCCTCATTATAAGTAGAAAAGCTTGTCAAGTAGTGCCAAGTGAATTATCTGAATCAGTAGGGGATGTTGCAGCTTTAGTTATAGCAGAATATTATTCAAATTTGGAGGGATAAGATGAAAGCAAGAACTAAAAAGAATTTAGAAGATTTTTTAAAACGTAATAATCAATTAATTCCTATGAAGAAGGAGATCTTAGAAATTTGTGAAGCAATAACATACTGCTATGAAAATGGTGGACAAGTTTTGATATGTGGTAATGGTGGAAGTAGCTCAGATTCAGACCATATAGTAGGGGAACTTATGAAGGGATTTTTATTACAAAGACCTTTAGAAAAAAAGGTGATTGAAAGATTCAAAAGCCTTTATGGTGAATATGGAGAAGATATATCAAAAAAATTACAAAGAGCTTTGCCAGCAATTAGCTTAAATACTCAAACAGCTCTTATATCAGCATTCAATAATGATGTAGATCCAGATTTAACTTATGCTCAGCAAGTTATGGGGTATGGAAGAGGTGGAGATATAGTGATTGGAATTAGTACTTCAGGTAATGCAATTAATGTTTATAATGCATTGATTACAGGGAAAGCAATAGGAGCTAAAACAATAGCATTTACAGGTAGAGATGGAGGAAAAATATCTAAAATATCTGACTATTCATTTATAGCTCCAGAAAAAGAAACTTATCTTATTCAAGAATATCATTTAATTGTATATCATTTTGTATGTATGTATGTAGAATCTGAACTATTTGATTTATAATGCAAGAAAATTCTGTAAGTCTATGAAAACAATAAATAAAGGAGAATAAGAATTTTATTATGATGAAGGTTATAATTGCTGATGATGAGGTAAAGGTATGTCAACTTATATATAAGCTTATAGACTGGAATGAATTAGATATGGAGGTTGTAGGGATTTCACATAATGGAATAGATGCATTAGAACAAGTTAAAGAAAAGAAACCTGATATAGTTATTACTGATATCCGTATGCCTGGATATGATGGAATAGAATTAATTAGACTTTGTAGAGAAATAAATGAATATATTGATTTTATTATAATAAGTGGATATGCACAATTTGAATATGCACAAAAGGTTATTAAGTACGGAGTATGCGATTATCTATTAAAACCTATAAAAAAGGAAGAACTTATTAATAATCTAGAGAAGATGAAAGAGAAATATGCAGATAGAATGAATAAGCTTACTAATGAAGAAAAGCTAAAAGCTCGTCTTAAGGTTGATATAGAGAAGCTTAGATCTAGGATTTTCACAGAGATATTACTTAACAAATCTATACAAAATTTAGATTTGAAAATTCAAAATATAAATGAAGAATATCATTATAAATTTCAAGAAGGAAACTTTCAAATAGTTACTATTAAAATAGATCTTGGAGTTAAAGAAATAGAAAAAAATAAAATTAGTATTTTGAAGTCAAAGGCCACAGACATATTTAATAATCATTTATTTTCAGAATGTTTCGATTTAGAAATATATTTTCAAGATAGTGTAGGATATTGTATTTTAAATTATAAAGAAAGTTGTAAGAAAATAATTAGAAAGAAACTCAAATTAGCTTTAGATGAACTATTAATACAAAAAAATATATTTATGGACTTAGAGGTAACTCTAGGTATAGGTAGTATAGTTGAAGACTTAAGTAAGCTATATCAATCTTTTAGAGTAGCTTATTATGCAATGGAAGAAAGAATATTATTAGGAAGAGGAAAATTAATTGAAAACGTTGAGATTAGAGATAATCATCAATATATTACAGGAGTTCTTAGTGAATTAAATAAATCTATGGAAAAGTCCATTGAAATTTTAGATAAAGATTTATTAATAGCATCTGTAGATGAATTTAAGAAAATGCTTGTAGAAAATCAAAACATATCAGGAGAGGAGATAATTGATTCAGTAAATGAAATTTTCAAGATATATGTTATTTTAGTAAGAAATAATATGATGGAAATAGAAAATAAAAATGAATTTAGTAATGAATTTAGTATATACATTAATAATTGTGGTTCTGTTGAAGAAATATTTGAATATTTAAAAAATAAATTTTTAAAGTCATTAGATAAAATTATTGAAGGCAAGAGGCAAGCTGATACTAAACCAATTCGTGTAGCTAAGGAATATATAAAACAAAACTATATGAAGCAAATAAGTTTAGAGGAAGTGAGTTCCTTTGTTGGATTTAACTCATCTTATTTTAGTCACCTGTTTAAAAAGGAAAGTGGAAAAAATTTCTTAGAATATCTTTCAGAAACAAGAATGAATAAGGCTAAAGAATTCTTAAAAGAAACAAATTTAAGCATAGCAGTAATATGTGAAAAGGTAGGTTACTGTGATATAAAGCATTTTACAAAAAGTTTTAAAAAAATTGCGGGAATAAAGCCAAATGAATATAGAAAATTATATTCATAAAGGAGTAATTATGAAAAATAAAAAAAAGCAGTATATATCAAAAAACATTTTATATATGTATATTACTATGGAAAGCTTTATAGCTAGTTTACTTACAATACTTATGATTATATCCTTTATAGAAAAAAAATATGTGATAGTTGTAGGGCTTAGTTATATAATTTTTATTATTATTTCTTATATAAGTTATAAGTATATATATGTACCATATAAAGAGAATTCTAAGGTGTTAAAACTTTTTGCTAAAGGCTATACTATACAAGGTATATTTGATCAAAATACATTTCTAAGCCCTGAAATAGAAGAGCTAACTAAAAAATTTAAAGAGGTTATTCAAGGAAAGGAATTAATTACTGCTTCAAAAAAACAAGCTGAATATCTTGCATTACAAAATCAAATCAACCCACATTTTTTATATAATACTCTTGAAGGAATCAGAGGTGAAACTTTAAGTGCAGGATTAGATAGTGTGGCTAAAATGACAGAAGCACTTGAAACATTTTTTCGTTACACGATTTCTAATGTGGAAAACTTAGTTAGTTTAGAAGATGAGTTATGTAATATAGAAAATTATTATATTATTCAACAATATCGATTTGGAGAAAGAGTAAATTTAAAAATAGATATAAATAGAGAAGAAGAAGAAAAGATTTTAAAATATAAAATTCCAAAACTAACTTTGCAGCCAATCGTAGAAAATGCCATCTATCATGGAATAGAGAAAAAAATTACTAATGGAAATATTAGTATAAAAATTGAAACCACTAAAAATCGTATTATAATTACTATTTCAGATGATGGATCAGGGATTGAAGAAGAGTTACTTAAAAAGTTAAACAAGAAGTTAAATATAATTTCCTTTGATAATATTAATATAAATAACAAAAAAAAAGGGGGCATTGCTTTAGTTAATGTAAATAGAAGAATAAAGCTTTTATTTGGAGAAGAGTACGGAATATTAATTTATAGTAGGGTTAATGCAGGAACAGATGTTGAAATAACTCTACCATTAATAGAAGGTTTCTAGAGGTAATTTTATGAGTGAAGAAATATTGAGATTAGAAAATATAATTCAATTTAAGGAAGAAAGAAAAGTCCTAGATAACTTTAATCTACGTGTTTTAAAGGGGGAAATCATGGGACTAATATTTCTTAATGACTATGGCAAGGAAGCGCTTATTGAATTGCTTTGTGAAAATGTCCCGATACATTATGGCCGGGTTTATTTTGATGAAGTTTTGATAAATAATTATGAGTATAGCAGCCAAAGGAGGAATAAGGTTGCTATTATAGATAAAAAAAGTAGATTAGTTGATGATTTAACAGTTTCAGATAATATTTTTGTAATTCGAAAGGGTTTCAAAAAGTATTTAATTAATAGAAATATACTTAACTCTCAACTTAAGATGTTTATGACGGAATTGAATATTAATATTGATGGAAATAAAATAGTACGTAAATTATCAGCTTTTGAACGATGTATTGTAGAAATTTTAAAAGCTATGATAGGAGGAATTAAGCTAATAGTAGTTAAGGACTTAAGTAATTATTTAAGTTCAACTGAATTAATAAAATTTCAGAATATTATTAAATATTATTGTGAGGCTGGAATATCCTTTATTTATATATGTAGTCATCATGAAGAAGCTTATAAAATATGCAATAGACTATACTTATCTGAAAATGGAAGGATACAAAAAATACTAAACAAGAATGACTTTACTGAAGAAAAGATTGGTCCATATATTATTGATTTTAATGAAATTAAGATCAATGAGTTTATAGAAGAAAATAAGGAAGGAATATTAAAATTTAAAAATATATGGACTAAAAATTTAAAAGGAATGAACTTCAAAATAAAAAAAGGTCAATGCACAATAATTTTAGATTTAAGTAATACAGCACTAGAAGAAATAGTAAGCCTTATTAATGGAAATTTACAACCAATCAAAGGAAGTTTGCTTTTTGAAGGAAATAATTATTTTAAGAAAAAACATATTAATATTATAAAAAATGGTGTAGCTTTTATTGGAGAAGAACCAATTAAAAATATGATATTTGAAGAGATGAGTTATATGGATAATTTATGCTTTTTAATAGATAGGAAGAAAAATGGAATCTCTTTAAGTAGAAGGATTAGAAAAAGTATTGTAAATGAATATGAACCTTTGGTAGGAAAAGATATATATGAAAAAGATATTTCAAATTTATCACTTACAGCTTTATATAGTCTTATTTATTATAGAATTCATTTATACAATCCTAAAATAGTATTTTGCTTTCAACCTTTTTATGGCGCGGATATGTATTTAAGAAAACATATAATTAACTTGATAAATGAACTTAAAAAAAGAGGTATTACTGTTATTATTATTGGAATAGCTCTTGAAGATTCATTAATTCTTGGTGATCATCTTATTGTTATAGAAGAGGGAAAAGTAAGAAATGAATACGATAGAAATGAATTTAATTATATAGATAAAGTAAACGTTTAAAGAGCAAAAAAATGACCCTGTAAATCCAAAGTTTGACCCCTTACTGTAAAAAATATGAAATGTTATACTAAAGATGTTAAGAGAAGCAGTAGGGAGGATGATTTAAATGGAGGATTATATAGTTGAGGCAAAGCATGTAACAAAAAGCTTTTCTGGGGTGAAGGCATTGGATGATGTAAGTTTCAATTTAAAAGCTGGAGAGGTTATGGCGCTATTAGGAGAAAATGGTGCAGGTAAATCAACTCTTATGAAAATATTAAGTGGTGTTTATACTAGAGATTATGGTGAAATAAAAATTTTAGGAGAAAATGTTGGAAATTTAACTCCTAAAAAAGCCCAAGAATTAGGAGTTGCGATTATTCATCAAGAAATAAGCATGTGCCCACATCTTTCTGTTACAGAAAATATTTTTCTAGGGCGTGAAAAATCTCATTTAGATATTCTTTCTAATAAAGAAATGAATAAGGAAGCAAAAAAAATCTTAGATAGAATGAATATTGATATTCCACCAGATACTATAGTTGGAGAACTTTCAGTATCTAAGCAGCAGATGATAGAAATAGCTAAAGCAGTTTCAACAAATGCAAAAATATTAATAATGGACGAGCCTACATCTGCATTAACTTCTAGAGAAATTGATGAGTTATTTGAAATTATTGAGAAGTTAAAAAAAGACGGTTGTGGCATAGTATATATATCTCATAGATTAGAAGAACTTCAACATATAGTTGATAGAGTTACAATAATGAGAGATGGAAAATATATTACATCTATGAATTTTGAAGAAACTACAATGACTGAAATTATTTCTAACATGGTTGGAAGAGAAATAAAAGAAAAATTTCCAAGAGTAACATGTAAAAGAGGAAAAAAGATTTTAGAGATAAAAAATTTAAAATCTGGAAAATCAGTTAAGAATGTTAATTTTAATCTGTACGAAGGAGAAATTGTTGGTATAGCAGGTTTAGTTGGGGCAGGACGTACAGAAACAACAAGGGCAATTTTTGGAATGGATCCAAAAGAATCTGGAGAAATTATTTTAGATGGTAAAAATATTAAGATAAATAAACCATTAGATGCTATTAAGGCAGGAATAGTTCTTGCTCCAGAAGATAGAAAAAGAGATGGATTATGTACAAAATTAAGCATTAGAGAAAACGTTTCCTTACCAAATTTAGATTTACTTTGCAGCAAATTTGGAGTTGTAAATAAGAGAAAAGAAAAAGAAATGACTAGTAAGGCAGTTAATGATTTTAAAGTTAAGTTAGCTAGTATAGAATTGAATGCTGGAAGTCTTTCAGGAGGTAATCAACAAAAAATTGTTGTTGGTAAATGGCTAGCTAGGAATTCAAGAGTTGTAATTTTTGATGAACCTACTAGAGGAATTGATGTTGCAGTAAAGGTTGAAATTTATAATCTTATGAACAAATTAAAGCAAGAAGGAATTGGAGTATTATTTATATCTTCTGAATTACCAGAAATAATGGGAATTAGTGATAGGATCTTAGTTATGTGTGATGGAAGAATAACAGGAGAATTAGATATAAAGGATGCTACCCAAGATTTAATTTTAGAATACGCTACTAAATTTGAAAGTAAGGATTTAGTTAATTAAGCTAAGGAGGGGTTAAAAGTGGAAAATGTTGAAAAACAAGGAGCAATGAGAAAATTATTTAAAGTGAGAGGTATGGGGCAAGTAATTACAGTAACCTTTGGGCTTATTATTCTTTGTGTAGTATTTGGTATTTTAAATCCTATTTTCTTTTCAAGTCAAAATGTAGGTAATTTACTTAGACAAATAGCACCAATACTAATAATTGGTATTGGACAATCCTATGTTTTAATAACAGGAAATATTGATTTATCAATTGGTTCAGTAGTTGGTATGAGCTGTATGATTGCAGCAACTCTTATGACTAAGGGTGTAGGGCCTATGCTTGCTGTATTAATTACATTAGTATGTTGTTTGCTTCTAGGAGTTTTAAATGGAGCATTAGTAGCAAAATGTAAATTGCCACCATTTATTGCAACTTTAGGTACAATGACTATAGCAAGAGGTATAGCTCAAATTGTAAATAATAACTACAATACAGATTCAATTGGTAATGCAGCAAAAGGTTTTAGAAATTTATTTTATTATGGGAAAACCTTAGGACTTTATAATACAATTTGGATTGCAATTTTATTATGGGTTGTTTTCAATTTTATTTTAAGTAAAACTCGTACTGGTCGTCATATTTATGCTATTGGAAGTAATGTTGAAGCAGCTAAGCTATCAGGTGTAGATATAGCAGCTACAACAACAAAAGCTTATGTTGTAAGTGCATTTTGTGCTTGTATAGTTGGATTAGTTATATGTGCTACAAGTGGGATGGGAACAATGGATGCAGGTAATACATATGAGATGTATGCAGTTGCAGCATCCGTAATAGGAGGAGTAAGTACCCTTGGTGGACAAGGAATTTTACTTGGAACTGTAATAGGAGCTTCCATTTGGGGCGTATTACAAAATGGATTACAATTTGTAGGTGCACCAGTAGCTATAAGAAATATAGTAATTGGTATTATAGTAGTTGTATCTGTATTATTAGATATAATACTTAGAAGTGGGAAATTTAGAAGATCTAAATTAACAAATGATAAAAAGAGGGTAATAGAAAATAATGAAAATAAAGTTGAGAAGTTATAGCGAAAGCTTTAATTAAAAATAGGAGGTTTTATTAATGAAAAAGAAATTAATATCATTAGTTTTAGGATTAACAGTTTTAGGAACAGTTTTAACAGGATGTAGTGGAAAAGTAGAAGAAACTGGCGGTAAGTCAGAAGGAAAGAGTAAAGTATATTTAATTACTATGGACCAAATGGATCAACATTGGGTTAACGTAGATGCAGGGGCTAAAAAAGCTGCTGGAGAACTAGGAAATATTGAATATACTTGGCTAGCACCAGATGTTAAAGACGATGCTAAGCAAATTGAAGCAATTAATAATGCAGTAGCAGGAGGAGCAAATGCAATACTTTTAGCAGCAAATGGACCAGATGCTGTAACTCAAGCTCTAGAAGAAGCTAAAAATGCAGGTGTTAAAATAATTTATGTTGACTCTGCAGCAGATTTTCCAGCAGAACAAACATTAGCAACAGATAATGAAGCAGCAGGAAAAACAGCAGGAACAGAAATGATAAATGCTTTAAAGAAAGCAGGAGTTAATGAAGGCTCAATTGGTATAGTAAATGTTAACTCTGCAACAGCTTCAACTGTAGCACGTGAAAAGGGTTTCCGTTCAGCTTTTGATGGTACAAGTTTTAAAATATTAGAAACTCAATATGGTGAAGGTGATGCTGCAAAATCAAAGGAAATTGCTGCTAACTATATTACTCAAGGGGTTGTAGGTATATTTGGTGCTAATGAAGGTTCAACAGTAGGAGCAGGTAACGCTATACAAGAATCAGGTAAAAAAGTTATTGGTGTAGGTTTTGATAAGTCAGATATGATTCTTGAATTAATAAAGAATGGACATCTTCTTTGTACAATGGCTCAAAATCCAGATGTTATGGGATATGAAGGTATGAAAACTGCTGCTAAAGTATTAGCAGGAGAAAAAATAGAGAAGAAAAATGTTGATACTGGAGTTTCTGTTATAAACGCTGAAGCTTTATAATCTCTATTATATTCAAATAAATTCCAGCCCAAAGAAAAAATAAAGTTGTTATGGTAAAGTCATAACAACTTTATTTTATATTATGATATAATTAACATAATATATTTTATGAATGTGAGATGGATAAAAATGAATTATAAAGAGCTACAGCCTGACTGTGAAAAGTGTTTTGGGCTATGTTGTGTTGCATTATACTTTTCAGCTATTGATGGATTCCCTGTAAATAAAGATGCAGGAAAACCTTGCATTAATTTAAACGGAGATTTTAAATGTAAAATTCATGGAGATCTAAATAAAAAAGGATTAAAGGGCTGTATAGCGTATGACTGTATTGGTGCAGGTCAAAAGGTAGCTCAAGTTACTTATTTTGGACATGATTGGAAGAAAAAGCCTGAATCTTCAAAGCGAATGTTTGATGTTTTCATTATTATGAAGCAACTTCATGAAATGCTTTGGTACCTTAATGAAGCTGTTAGATTGCAATATAATAACAATATTAATAAAGAAATGTCGATTAAAAAAATAGATGAAATAAAGAATATAACAAATTTAGAAGCAAAGTCAATTATAAAATTAGATTTAATATCAACTAGAATGGGAGTTAATAAGTTGCTTTTGCAAACAAGTGAATTTCTAAGATTAAAAGTTAATAGTGATAAAAAATCATTAAAGGGTAAAAAAGCTTTAGGTGGAGGCTTAAATCTTATGGGAGCTGATCTTAGAAAAAAGGATTTAAGAGGTGTAAATTTAAGTGGGGCTTTTTTAATTGCAGCAAATTTGAGAAATGTAGATTTAAGTTGGACAGATTTAATTGGTGCTGACTTAAGAGATGCAGATTTAAGCGGAGCTAATTTAAGAAATAGCATTTTTATAACCCAAGCTCAAATTAATAGTGCTAAAGGTGATGTTAATACAAAATTACCTGAATCCCTTAACAAACCAAATCATTGGTTAATATAAGAGAATAAATAGCAAGAGATATCGTATTACTTATAATGATAGTACGATATTTTTTTATTAATGATATTAATGGAGGAATTTTATGGTTATTACTGATAAAATAATAAAAGGAAAAAATCTAAGGTATATACTTCGTTGTCCAATAAAAGAAGATGCTGAAGAATTATCTAAATTAAGAGTTAAGATAGATGGAGAAACAGAAAATCTTGATAGGGAACCAGGAGAAGAGTTATTAACTAAAGAAGATTTTGAAAAAATTATTTATGAAGACTCAATATCTAAAACAAATATATTCTTAATAGCAGAGGCGGCAGAAAAGATAGTAGGATTCACGCGTTGTGAAGGAAGTAAATTAAGTAGATTTAGACATAAAGCAGAATTTGGAATATGTATATTAAAAGAATATTGGGGACATGGAATTGGTAAGGAACTTATAGAAAGTGTACTAATATGCGTAAAAAATACCGAAATTAAAAAGATATCATTAACAGTTGTAGAAACAAATAAAAAAGCAATTGAGATATATAAAAGATATGGATTTGTACAAGAGGGATTATTAATAAATGATCGTATTCATAAAGATGGTAATTGTTATAATACAGTTATTATGGGGAAGTTTTTATAAAATTATAAGGAAGATAAAAGCAACTTGCAGTTGCTTTTAGAACTGTTAAGTTGGTTTCTCTTTTTAGTATGGGATGATACAATTAATCCATAAATTTGAAAGGAGAATAAGAAATGAAAACTGGTGAAAAGATATCTAAAGCAAGAAGATCGGTTAACTTAACGCAAGATCAATTAGCAGAGTTATTAGAATTAACAAGACAAACTATTTCGAAATGGGAATCTGATTTAGCACTTCCAGAGGCTTCGAAGATAGCTAAACTGGCTGAAGTATTAAAGGGAAGTTGCGATTATTTATTAAAGGATTGTAAGGTAATGACAACAGAAGTCTCTATGACAAGTGAAAATAGTTATGCAATTGATTGGAGTAAACTTTATCCAGTGCTTAGAGAGTATCAGAATACAGTGGATTGCGAAAGATACAATAAAAATAATTTTCCGACAACATTTAAATAAAGTTCAATAAATAGAAATTAAAATGTGAAAATTATAAATAAAATTAACTTAATAAAGCTCATATAAGTATTAATAAATTACAGATACTTATATGAGCTTTATTATATAGTTGAAATATTTATCATAGTTGATTTTTTGATTTTTTGTCTTGAATAATATTTATAGTATAAATAATTATTAATAGTGTTATTGATAATATACCTATTTGAAGTACATCTAATATATTCTTAAAAACATCTATTTCTAAATAAGAATTAAAAAGAAGAATTCCAATATATATTATAATAGAAGCTATTATAAATGTTATTAAGTTACTAATTATTATTTTAAATTTTGCAATATACATTTCTTTTTTATCAATAGGAATAGAATCATATTTTCTTATTATAAAAACTTTTTTTCCTTGTTCTTTTATCCAAAAGAGATGGTGATTTAGATAAAGAGTTATTGTAATTATACCAAGTACCATTATAGGATTTATTAAAGAAATAGGTTTAGCATCTATCGCTTTTCCCCATATTACTTTATGTGCAGTGACATTCGATTGGGTATTTACAAAGTAGAAAAATAAAAATCCGTATAAGATTAATTTTTGATAATTAAATTTTATTCTCTCTTTTTCATTTTCTAAAAAGTCCATTTTATTCTATCTCCTTTTTAAAGTAAATCACTTATACTAAATTTTTTCTGAAGAGAATTTTCTAGTTTTTTTCTTTTAAAATCATCTTCAAGGGCTTCTTTAGTATCATTTATTTTAATTTCACCATTATCAAGTAGTATTATATAATCTGCAATTTTATCAAGATCACTTGTTATATGAGTTGACATAAGAATTCCAATATCTTGATTTAAAATATCTTGGAGTATATTCAAAAAATCTTTTCTAAATACAGGATCAAATCCAGCAGTTGGTTCATCTAGAAGTAAAACTTTTGGATTATGAGCCATTACAAAGCTTATTTGAAATTTCATTTTCATTCCTTTAGAAAATTGATATAGGGGTTGACTTTTAGGTATATTCATTTTATCTAGCCAAATATAATAATTACCTATATCCCAATTCTTAAAATATTGACCAAGTAATAGTCCGTTTTCATATGCTGTTTTATCTAAAAAAAATGAAATTTTCTCGGAAATTAGTCCAATTTCTTGTTTTGCTTTAGCTAGCTCTTTTTTTATATCTATTCCATTTACACATACATCACCTGTAAAGTCAGAGTCTAATCCACCTAGAATATTTATAAGTGTTGTTTTTCCAGCACCATTTACGCCTATAAGTCCAGTAAGATAGCCTGATTTAATTGTTAAAGAAATTGATTTTAAAGAAAAATCTCTATAAGTTTTCTTTATATTTTCACATTTTAAAATGCTTGTCATATAGATTACCTCCCTTCATATAAAGTCCTCAATATATCTTGCATATCATTAAGCTCAAGGTTAAGTTTTTTACCTTGTATAATTAGATTTTCAAAAAGTGCTTCAAACTCTTTAAGTTGTTCTTCTCTAAGCTTTTGGCGATTAGGTTCTTTAACATAAAATCCTTTACCATGAACAGAATAGATTAAACCTTCTTTTTCAAGTTCCTCATATGCACGTTTTGTTGTAATTACGCTTATTTGAAGATCTCTAGCAAGGGATCTAATCGATGGCAACATATCTCCTGGCAATATTTCTTCTTGTATAATTGAATTTTTTATGGATTTAATTATTTGCTCGTAGATTGAAATATTACTTTCAGTATCTAAAATAATATTCATGAAAAACCTTCCTTCGTATCTGGAATTTGCCTATAGATATCTTCATATGAAAGAGATTTCTTTAGAATTGGAATTATACAATGATGAGCAATATAAGCATTTATTAATAAGGCTATAATCCATCCCATTAATATTCCTAAATTTATGGATATATTAAGAGCCGATAGAGAATAAAATATAATAGTTTCTATTATTAATATACAAATCCAATAATAATTAACTATCTCTTCTTCTTTAGAATAAATTATATATCCTTCTTTGTCTTTCTTTTTTAACCCTTGTTCACCTATTCCTATTTTTAAATTAAGGTCTAATATAATAAAAAACAACAAAATAAATTCTATTATATTTAATAATATACCTTTATTAACAAAGGGTTTACCTATACAAATATAAGTTGATATAAAAATAAACATAAATCCTAAAATAACCTTTGTAGATAACTGTAATAACATATATTTAATTTTATCTTTTTCACCTGCTGCACATACAAACATTGCCTTACTAAGCCTTAATGGAATTTTTTTTGTTATATCAAACAACGTAATAACTGTAATTCCATAAATAGCAGGAAGAATTAACCTCAACATATTTTCTTCTGTAAGCATTTTACTTATAGTGTACGCTGTTTTAGGAATATCACTAGGAATATTTGCAACCAATATAATAGTTGATATATAATTACTTAAAAAAATAAGTAAAATAATATTAAGAAGGATACTTAGCCAAGACTTTTTTAAATTTACCAATAAATCAGCTAGAACAATTTTAAGCATTAATTATAACCTCCTTTTTCTAGATAGTACATTATATCCTCTATTATTGGGATTTTTATTTCTGTATCTAGATAATCGTCTCCCTGTATTTTTTCAATGAAAGCACAGTTATGATAGTCTCCAAACTCTCTATATATAATATGTGAACATTTAAGATTTTCAATTTGCTCTTTAGTACCTTTGAGGATTAAATATTTATCTTGAAGCTCTTCCTTATTTAAATAAAAGAATATTCTACCGTTATGGAGTAAGGCGATATAATCTCCAACTTGATCGAGATCCTCAGTTATATGGGTGGAGAATAGTACGCTCCTAGTACCATCTTCTACAATTTCTTGCATACAGTTTATGAGTTCTTTTCTAAATACAGGATTTAAGCCGGCTATAGGTTCATCCATTATAAGTAGTTTCGCATCATGAGATAGAGCAAAAGCTAATTCAAATCTAACTTTTAAACCTGCTGATAATTTACCTAATTTCTTTTTAAGAGGAATTTCAAAACGCTGACATAATTTACGAAATAAGTTTTCATCATACTTACTATAAAGTTTTCCATAAATTTTAGCATTACTAATTACACTTATTGAATCTTGGAACATATTTTCATCTAAAACAAAACCAATTTGATCCTTAGCTTCTTTTTCATTAGTATCCATGGATACCCCATTAATTTTTATTGAACCACTGTCTTTTTTATATAAATTTAATATTGTATTAATAAGAGTTGTTTTTCCAGAACCATTTGTTCCTATTAAGCCCATAATATAGCCAGGCTCTAATTCAAGATTAATATCACTTAGATGTAACATTCCTATCTTTTTTTCTAAGTGGGTTATTTCTATTAAGTTAGCCATAATATTTACCTCCTTTTAAGACAGTATATATACTGTGTATGTATATATATACAGTATATGTTTCATTATATTTAATGTCAATAAATTATTGGGAATTTTCGGAATAATTTGATATAATATAAAAAATATTTAAATTCAAAATAAACTTTTTTATACATAGCGTAAATGAAGAAGAAATAAAAAAATAAACTTAAATTGGAGTGAAATTAATGGATAATGTAAATAATGAATTATTAGATAGACGTATTATTATAAAAAAATATATAAATGAGGAAGAAAATAATAGAATAAAAGAGTTAGAAGATGTTTGTATAAAAGAAGATGAGGTAAATTTAAAGCTTGAATTAGAGTATAGAGCACAAGTTTATAAGGAGTATAAAAAATCTCCTAATGATATAAATGAGTTTTTATATTATGTAAATAATAAATTAATAGGTTATTTAGGAATATCAAGTTTTGGAAGAAATATTGCAGAAATAAATGGAATGGTTCATCCAAGATTCAGAAGGCAAGGAATATTTTCTAAGCTTTTAAGTATATCACTAGATGAATGTAAAAAAAGGAATTTTAACAATATATTATTGCTTTGTGATGATAAATCAAAAGCTGCAAATGAATTTATAAAAAGTATAAAATCTAACTATTCATTTTCTGAGTGCAGAATGAAATGTACAAATTGGAGTGCACAACCTAGTGTAAAAAATATTATTTTAAAAGATGCAAAAAATAAAGATATATGTGAAATAGAAAATTTAAATGAAATTTTCTTTGGACTAGCTAGTAGCGAACAAATATTACCAGAAGATGAGGAAAAAAATAATATTATAACTTATTTAATTCAATTAGATAATAAAATAATTGGTAAGATAAAAGTTGACAAAGAATTAACATCAGCTTTTATTAGTGGATTTGGAATAATTCCTGAATTTAGGAATAAAGGATATGGAAAGGCAGCATTAACAGAAGTTTTGAATAACTTAAAGAAAGAAGATATAAATACAGTTGGTTTAGATGTGGAAATAAGAAATAAAAATGCATTGAATTTATATAAAGCTTGTGGATTTAAAGAACAATCAATCATGAATTATTATGAAGTAAATATTTAAATCTTATGTATTTATAGTATTAAAGAAAGTATTATGTATTAGAATTTAACTAGTTCTTAAAGAAAACTATAAGTTATCTTTGAGAACTATTTTATTTTTTAGCTTTAATTATAAATTCGAATAAAACTTACACAGATTCAGATTGATTTATGTTTCTTAATAAAGTATATCTTTCAGTAGGTTAAAA
>JAQCTH010000052.1:9050-26854 GCA_027686065.1 Clostridiaceae bacterium AF10-41 | reverse complement strand
TTTTCTCTAACTTTTCTAATGTATATTTTGTATTAATTTTTTCATATATAATAGTAATAGATAAAATAGACACTACAAATACAATAGAAAAATAACTAACTATCTTTTTTGCAATACTTAAATTTAAATAATTATCTTTTATACTACTAATTTTCAGTTTATTAAGCATAATAAATTCCTCATTTTAAATTACTCATAATTTCTGCAAATTCTTCTGGAGTTATTTCCTCATTTATTAATCTATCTACTAATTTTTTATGGATATCTCCTTTTTCTTCTCCTAAATAAATATCCCAATAAAGAAAATATGTTGAATTACTTGTTAATTCTTTTAATTCTTTAGATAGTTTATTTATATCTTCATCTTCTTCAGTATCCTCCCAAACAGGAAGTCCTGCACCAAATTCAAGGAACTCTTTTGATACCCTTTGAGATATAAATTTAATTGCTTCAAAAGCTTCTTCTTTATATTCACAATCATTACTTATCATCAAGTGATCGTTTGGTCCCCCTAGAAAAACACTTCCATTGGAGTTAATTTCATTCCCTGGAAAATTGCCTATTACTATGTCATCCTTTACAGGAGAGCTTTCTAAATCACCTATAAACCAATTTCCAGTGTAGTACATAGCCACTTCTCCATTTTTAAATTTCATTTCTAATTCATCTCTATTTAAATCTACATCTTTTTCCTTAAATGCTCCTACCTTTACTAAACCCTTCATCTTATTTGCTACTTTTAGTAATAAGTCATAATTATCTCCATCTAGAGCCTTTTCTACTCCATCTATTCCACCTTCTTGAAGGGCTAAAATATCATAATATAGCATGCTAGTCCAATTATCAATTCTAGAAGCTCCTAAAGGTATTAACCCTTTATCTGAAAAGGTTTTAATGGCATGCAATAGCTCAGCATAGTTTTTAGGTATATCAATACCGCTTTCATCAAATAACCTTTTGTTGTAATAAAAGGTTCCAATAGAAAGAGTAATAGGTAATCCGTAAATCTCACCATCGTATTCAACATTACCAAACATATTTGGCTTTACTCTATTCTTTAAATCATTATCTATATAAGAATTTAAACTTAATACCTTTCCAGACTCTATAAAAGGCTTACCGAAACCTCTTCCCCATGAAAAAAATATGTCTGGCAATTCATTAGTTGCAACAGCAGTCTTTATTTTCGTTTTATATCTGGCATTTTCTACAACTTCAGATTTTATTTGAACATTTGGATTATTTTTGTTCCATTCTTCTATTACACCTTCTAATATACTACCATTAGTATTGTTAGATTTTTGTATCCAAATATGCCACATTGTTAAAGTAATAGGATTCTTTTCACTTTTAATTGTTTTTTCTGTACAGCCATACATATTAACTAATAAAGTTATAATTGTAAAAAATATGGATATTTTTTTCATAAACCTATTCCTTCCAATCTCCTTATAAATAAAAGTAGTTTTTATTTATATATTTTACTTGTGTATAATACTTTAAATTTATTATACTATAATTTACATAATTTTTATTTATAAAAATATAATAAATCCATCATATTTCTTGATCTTATGATGGATTATTATTTTGTCTATATTAAGTTTTTATTATTTTGTTTCTTCAGCAAATTGTTTTTGCTTTTCTACTCCATAATTAACTATTTCTCCTGCTTTTATCCATTTAACTTGTACAGGGTAATTCTTTTCAACAGCTTCACCTTTTATTTTCTTATCTAATACATCAATTATTGTTTTTCCAATTGCATATGAATCTTGGTCAACTATACCAGTTATTAAATTTCCTTCTATTCCATTTTCCCATGTAGCAGTATAGTCAAATCCGAAGTGATATATCTTTCCGCCTTTTCCTTGTGACTTAATAGCTTCCATTACTCCTGTATCTGGGCCTTCTGATCCTAATGAGAATACAGCAACCATATCAGGGTTTGCAACTATTTGACCTTCTAATTGTTGTTTTGATACTGATGATTGGTCATTATCTTGTATTGGTTCTAACCATTGGAAGTTCTTTGCGTCAGCTCCCATTACTTTTTCAAATCCAGCTTTTATTCCTTCTTGTCTGTAAGTCATTGTTGTTTGTGTTAAGTTAACTGCTGCAAGAGCTATTTTACCGCTTTTTATTCCCTTTTCTTTTAACTCTTTAGCTCCTTCTTCACCTAATTGTTCACCAGCTAATTTATTATCAGTTCCTACATAAGCAATTCTATTACCAGCTGTTTTTACATCGGCATCAAAAGTTACTACTGGAATTCCAGCTTCATTTGCTTCTCTTACCTTGTTATCAAACATATCTGGATCCATTGGTGCAATTGCAATACCTGCAACCTTATTTCTTATTGCTTCATCTATAAAGCCTATATGTCTTTCGTTCTTTTGAGTTTCACTTGGTGGTGTTGTTTTAACAACTAACTCATATCCTAATGCTGCTGCTTCAAGTTGTGCTGCTTTCTTCATTGGTGACCAGTAAGCTCCAGTGTCAACTATAGGAATAAAGTAAAGTACTTTCTTTTCATCTGATGCCTTATCAGTACTTTTTCCTGATCCACATCCTACTAACCCTGCTACTAAAAATACTGTTGACAATAACGCAATAATCTTCTTTTTCATAATTCTTCCTCCTAAATTTTATACCTTTATTTATTAACTTTATTATTTAGCTTTTTTCTTTAAAATCCCATGTCTTCTATAGTAATCAACAACTATTGCAACTATAATTATTGCTCCAGTAACCGCTTGTTGAATAAATGAATTTACACCTAAAATTGATAAGCCATTTTGGAATACTTGGATAGTAAATATACCTACTATAGCACCACCGATGCTACCAACACCGCCGCCAAATGCAACTCCACCCATTATAGATCCTGCCATTGCATATAGTTCTGGACCATTTACTTCACTTGGTGCTCCTACGTTTATATTTGACATTAGTAATATACCAGCTATTGCTGCTAACATTCCTTCAACTATATAAACTTTAATTATATGCTTATTTACATTTATACCTGATAATCTACTTGCTTCTTTATTTGAACCAACTGAATAACAGTATTTACCGTATCTTGTATTTTTCATAATGAACATAACTATTAAAAAGATCACAAAGAATATAATTGTATTTGTGTGGATTAATGGAGTTCCAACCTTTGTATTTGATATTTTGTAAAACCATTCTGGTAATCCCTTAATATAAATACCATTTGTTAAGAATAATATTATTCCACGTATTAAGTAGCTTGTACCTAAAGTAAGTATAAAGGACTCCAATTTAAATTTAGTTATTAAGAATCCATTAAGTCCTCCCCATAATGCTCCAACAACTAATGCTGCTAATAAAGCTATTATTGGGTTAAAACCATTTATTGATAAGTAAACTGCTACACATCCTGAGAAAGCTGCATTAGCTCCCATAGAAAGGTCAACATTTCCTGTTATCAAAATCATGGCATATGCAACGGTTAAAATACCAACCGTTGGAATTTGTCTAAAGAAGTTAGAAATATTTGCAATTCCTAAGAAGTCTGGACTAATTATTGAAAATGATATTACAAGTACCACTAGTACTAGATATATAGAATATTTTGATGCCATTTCTTTAAAGTTAACTTTTTTATCATTTGTTTTTAGTTTATTTTCTATTACCTTTTCACTCATATTAATTAATACCTCCAAGCGTAGCTAATTTCATAATTTCCTCTTGACTAGCATCTTCTCTGTTAAGTTCCCCTGTAACTCTTCCTTCACACATAACATATACTCTGTCTGACATTCCTAATAATTCAGGTAACTCCGAGGATATTATGATTACTATTTTCCCCTTTCTTACTAAATCATTCATTATTTCATATATTTCAGCCTTTGTACCTACATCAATTCCCTTAGTTGGTTCATCGAATATAAATACTTGTGAATCTGTATTTAGCCACTTAGCTAGTACTACCTTTTGTTGATTTCCTCCTGAAAGAGTTCCTGCTGTTACATCGATATTAGCTAATTTTATTTGTATAGCATTTCTAAATCTTTCTCCTCTTTCTTTTAATTCTTTGTGATTTAAAAGAAAGGATTTTAAATTAGTTATATTTATGTTATCAACTACACTAAGTTGTAAGGATAACCCTTGACTTTTTCTATCTTCAGTTAATAAACATATTCCATTTTTTATTGCATCTCTAGGAGAATTTATCTTTATTGCCCCACCATTCATTTTTATCTTTCCATTCATAATTGGATCAGCACCAAAAACTAATCTCATTAATTCTGTTCTTCCAGATCCAACTAATCCAGCAATTCCTAAAATTTCTCCTCTTCTAGCTTTAAAACTTACATTCTTTACTCTTCCTGAAAAATCGCTTAAATCTTCAGCTTCTAAAACATATTCCTTAGGTTCAAAAATTTCTTTTGGGAATAAATCTGTTATACTTCTACCAACCATCATATTTATAAGCTTGGCTTCATCTATTCCTTTCATTTCACATTCATTTATATATGTTCCATCTCTTAATACCGTAGCTCTATCACAAATCTCAAATACTTCTTTTAACCTATGAGATATATAAATAATTGCAACCCCTTCTTTTTTTAAGGATTGTATTACTTTAAATAGATTCTCAACGTCTTTTTCTGATAAAGATGTTGAAGGTTCATCAAATATAATTATCCTTGCATCTAAGCTTATTGCTTTAGCAATTTCTATCATTTGCTTCTTTGCAGTTGAAAGGGTTTCTACTAAATCATCAGGTTTAATATCAACTTCTAACTTCTTAAGGATATTTTCTGTATCTGAGTATAATTTCTTAAAATCAACTATTTTTAATAGGTTATTTTTATAAGGCAATCTTCCCATATAAATATTTTCTGCAACTGTTAGAGTTTCAGATAAATTTAGTTCTTGATGAACAAAACCTATACCTATTTCTTTTGCTTTATCTGGAGTTATTACTCCATAATTTTTTCCTTCTACCAATATCTCTCCCTGATCTTGTGCATGAACTCCACCAAGTATTTTCATTAAAGTTGACTTACCTGCACCATTTTCTCCTAATAATGCATGCACTTCGCCTTTTCTTATTTTTAATTGTGCTCCCTTAAGCGCATACACTCCTGGAAAACTCTTATGAATATTCTTCATTTCTAAAAGCACACTGCTCAAATTATGATCCCCTCTCTTTCATTAATCGTTTTCAATAACTATATTACATTATTAAATGTATAGATAATATGTTATATTTTTACTTAATTCTTTGATTTTTTTACCTCTTAAAAAACCTTTACATGCTAATATTTTTATAAATTCCTATAAAATAAATAAAGAGCTGACTAAGCAGCTCTTTGTTATTTTATATTTATTTCTTTTTCTAATGGTGCTAATCCACAAAGTTCAACACTTCTTCTATCTGGTTGGGAAACACCAACAAATAGCTTGAATTTTTTGCTATCTAATATTCTTTCACCATTATCATTTATAGCTTCAAATTCTCTTCTTCTTAATTCAAATTCTACAGTTTTACTTTCCCCTTTTCCTAAAGAAATACGATTAAATCCTACTAAGCTATGGTTTAATACTGCAAATTTTGATTCTAGATCTTTTAAGTAGCATTGAACTACTTCATCAGTATTATAGTCACCAACATTCTTAATATCAACACTTACTTTTATTGTTTCAAAATCATTATTAACTTCTTCTATATTTAAATTGCTTAATTCTACCTTTGAATATGTTAATCCATATCCAAATGGATATAAAGCCTCTGATTCAAAATATCTATAAGTTCTTCCCTTCATTGAATAATCAGTGAATTCTGGAAGATCATCAGTATTTTTATAGAAGGTTACTGGCAGCTTTCCACTTGGTGAATAGTTACCAAATAATAATTCTGCTACAGCTCTTCCACCATGACTACCTGGATACCATGCTTGTAATATTGCAGCACACTTATCTTCTAATCCATTAAGAGTTAAAGCACTTCCAGAGCCTAAAACAACTATAACTGGCTTATTAGTAGCTAATACATTTCTAAGTAATACTTGTTGAGATTCTGGTAAATTTAGATTTTCCTTATCTCCTGCTGCATCACTATTTCCTGTATCTCCTTGTTCTCCTTCAATTGTTGAATCTAAACCTAAGCATAATACAACAACATCAGATCTTTCTGCTACTGAAATTGCTTCAGCTATTCTATCATTAGCTTGTGCTAAATGCTCAACTCTATCTTTATATAAATGAGATCCTTCTGAATAATAAACTCTTGTTCCTTTATTTATAGCTTCATGGATACCTTCGAGAATAGTTGTGTACTTAGATGCTGTTCCTGAATAATTACCCTTAAGCATTACTTGACTATCTGCATTTGGTCCTATAACTGCAATAGATTTTAAACTTGACTTATCAATTGGTAAAATACCATTATTTTTAAGTAATACCATTGATTTTCTTGATACTTCTAATGAAAGTTCATTATGCTCTTCACAGTCATTTACTTCATATGGTATTTCATTGAATTCACAATTGTCATCAAACATTCCAAGTCTAATTCTTGTAGCTATTAATCTTTCTGCTGCTGTTGTTATGTCCTCTTCTGTAACTAGACCTTCTTTATATGCTAATAACATTTGAAGATATATATTACCACAATTTAGATCACAACCATTTTTAATAGCTAATGCTGCTGATTCTGTAGCTGTACTTGTTACATTGTGATATAAATGGAAATCTGCTATTGCCCAACAATCTGAAACAACGTGTCCTTGGAAATTCCACGTTCCTCTTAATATGTCCTTTAATAAAGTCTTACTTCCACAACAAGGTTCTCCATTAGTACGATTATATGCGCCCATTACAGTTTCAACATCTGCTTCTTTTACAGCAGCTTCAAAAGCTGGTAGGTATGTTTCATATAAATCCTTTTGATTTACAACTGCATTAAATTCATGTCTTAAGCCTTCTGGACCACTATGAACAGCATAATGTTTAGCACAAGCAGCTGTCTTTAAATACTTTCCATCTCCTTGAAGTCCATTTATAAATGCTACTCCAAGTCTTGATGTTAAATATGGATCTTCTCCATAAGTTTCATGTCCACGACCCCATCTAGGATCTCTAAATATATTTATATTAGGAGACCATAGTGTAATACCCTTATAAATATCTCTGTCATCTTTTTTTGTGCTTTCATTATACTTTGCACGTGCTTCTAAAGCTACAGTTTCTGCTACTTTCTTTAAAAGTTCATCGTCAAACATAGCAGCTAGTCCAATAGCTTGTGGGAAAATAGTTGCTGTACCAGCTCTTGCAACTCCATGTAATCCTTCATTCCACCAATTATATCTTGGAATATTTAGATGTTCTATTGCAGCTGCATTATATGTTAATTGTGATGCCTTTTCTTGTAACGTCATTTTTGATACTAATTCTTTTGCTTTTGTATAAGCCTCTTCATGAGTCATTCTGTTTCCTTTATTCATATTTATCATCCTCTTACAATATATTTACTATTTAATTTTTTATATCTATATGATAACTATTACATTAGTAAAGTAACAAGAAATTAATTATATATTTATGGACAATATTTGTGTTATTAAAAAAATATTCACTTTTTTTATTTTTTTATTTCTATAGAAATCTCAATACTTAATTTATATTAGTTTTTATTACTATATATTTTAAATATAGATTAAAGATATGGATATTTGACTAAAGTAGATAAGATATATATAATTATAGACAAAAATTATTGTTTGGAGGATTTTTATGTTAACATATGAATCTCATCATTTTGGAGAAAATAATAACTTTTCTAATTATCATAATTATAACTTCAATTTTCCTAAGCACTTACATAGGAGCTTTGAACTTATATATGTAAAAAGTGGCTGCCTTCAAGTTAGCCTTAACAATAAAATATTTGATGTGAAAGAAAATCAATGTATTTTAATTCTTCCATATGAAATGCATTCTTTTATTACTGAAGATACTTCTGAATCTTATATCTGTGTTTTTTCTCCTGAATATATAAAAACTTTTCATAATATGGTTTATGAAAAATATATTGATAACCCTATATTTAATTTACCTTATGAATTTAAAGGCTTAATTATAAATAATATATTTAAAAATAAAACTAATTTAATTGAAATGAAGGCTTACCTATATCTTATTTGTTCTGAAGTATTAAAAAATTCTAATATTATAGAAAATAATAAAAATGACTATGAATTATTACATAAAGCATTAAATTATATTCAAGAGAACTTTACCAAAGATATTTCACTACAAGATATTGCAAAGGAATTTGGATATAGCTATACTTATTTATCTAAATACCTTAATAATACACTTGGAATATCTTTTGTAGATTTTATTAATGAAAATAGAATAAATTATTCAATGTATTTACTAAAAAATACTGAAGAAACAATAACAAATATAGCTTATACATGTGGATATTCAAGTATTAGATCCTTTAACAGAAACTTTCTTAAAATAAATAATTTAACACCAAAGTTATATAGAAAAAGTTTGAATTTATCAAAATAAACTTCCACTTTAATATTTCACCTAATGATTCTTTCTACTCTCTAATTAGTTTAAATATAAAAAATATATTTATTTATAATCTTTTCAAATCTACTTAAAATTTATATATTGACATTTTTAAATAAAAATTTTATAATGACTTTATAATATAATATTTCCATTAAGAGGGAGTAGTAAAAAATATAACGTCAACATTCGCGGCCTTAACGGTCTGGTGTTATATACCATCTTGGTTACGAGACTTTTAATACAGTTTTTCATAAAGTGAAAATTGTATTAAGAGTCTCTTTTTGTTTATAGGCTCATATATTTCTAGGTTAATTTTTAAAATTAAAACACAAAATACTACTATTAAATAGTTTGGAGGAGTTATTATGGAAAGATTTTTTTCAAAATCATATGAAGATGTATTAAAGCAATTTAATGTCTCTAAAAGTGGTTTAAGTGAAAATCAAGTAAAAGAAAATTTGGACAAATACGGTTATAATCAATTAACTGAAAAGAAAAAACAAACTGTTATGCAAGTTTTTCTAACTCAATTTAAGGATTTGCTTGTAATAATACTAATTATTGCAGCTATCATTTCTATGGCAACTGGAAATGTTGAAAGTACATTAGTTATTTTTGCTGTTATTATTCTTAACGCAATTTTAGGTACAGTTCAACATTTTAAAGCAGAACAATCATTAGATAGTTTAAAAGCACTATCTGCTCCATCTGCTAAAGTTTATAGAAATGGAAAGAAGATTGAAATTCAATCTAAAGAAATTGTGCCTGGAGATATATTAATTTTAGAGGCTGGCGATATGGTTGCCGCTGATGGTAGAATAATTGAAAACTTCTCCCTTCAAGTAAATGAAAGTTCATTAACTGGTGAATCTGAAAGTGTTAATAAATTTATTGATGAAATTAAAGAAGAAGAAATTGCCTTAGGTGATCAAAAAAATATGGTTTTCTCAGGATCTTTAGTTACTTATGGTAGAGCATTAGTTATAATTACTGGTACAGGAATGAATACTGAAATAGGTAAAATTGCTCACTTAATGGAAGAAACTCAAGAAAAGCAAACACCATTGCAAATTAGTTTAGATGATTTCAGTAAAAAATTAGCTATAGGAATTTTAGTTGTTTGTGCTATTGTTTTTGCATTAAGTTTATATAGAGGAGATTCTATTTTAAATTCACTTATGTTTGCTGTTGCTTTAGCTGTTGCTGCTATTCCTGAAGCATTAAGCTCAATAGTTACAATTGTACTAGCCCTAGGAACTCAAAAGATGGCTAAAGAAAATGCTATTGTAAAAAAACTTAGAGCTGTTGAAGGTTTAGGTTCAGTATCAGTTATTTGTTCTGATAAAACTGGTACATTGACACAAAATAAAATGACTGTAAAAAAAGTTTATTTTGATAATAAATTAATAGATGGTGAAGAAGTAGATTTAAATGATGAGTTAGCAAATTATTTAATTAGCAGCTCAATTTTATGTAATGATTCTACATCTAAAAATGGGGTTGAAATAGGCGATCCAACAGAAGTTGCTTTAGTTAATTTAGGACATAAATTATCTTTAGATGAATTGAATTTAAGAAAATCATATGGTAGATTAGGTGAATTACCTTTTGATTCTGATAGAAAACTTATGAGTACTCTTCATAAGTTTGATAGTAAAAACTTAATGTTCACTAAAGGTGCTTTTGATGTATTGCTAGACAGAATTGTAAAAATTAAAACTTCTACTGGTGTACGAGAAATAACATATGAAGATAAACAAAATATAATAAATGCAAATAAACAATTATCACAAAGTGGATTAAGAGTTTTAGCTTTTGCTTATAAGGAATTTGCAAATCCTGAATTCTTATCATTAGAAGATGAAAATAATTATACATTTATAGGTCTTATTTCAATGATAGATCCTCCTAGAGAAGAATCTGCTGAAGCAGTTAAAGATTGTATAACAGCTGGAATAAAACCAGTTATGATTACAGGAGATCATAAAATAACTGCATCTGCTATTGCAAAGCAAATAGGAATCTTAAGAGATGGCGATAGGGCAATTGAAGGTGTAGAACTTGATAAAATGTCAGATGATGAATTAAAGAGTAACATAGAAAACATAGCTGTTTATGCTAGAGTTTCTCCTGAACATAAGATAAGAATAGTTAGAGCATGGCAAGAAAAAGATGAAATAGTTGCTATGACTGGTGATGGAGTTAATGATGCTCCTGCACTTAAACAAGCTGATATCGGAATTGCAATGGGTATTACAGGAACAGAGGTTTCAAAAGATGCTGCTTCAGTAATATTAACAGATGACAATTTTTCTACAATAGTTAAGTCTGTAGCTAATGGTAGAAATATTTATAAAAATATAAAGAATTCTATTAAGTTCTTATTATCAGGTAATACTTCTGGTATATTATCAGTATTATATACTTCAGTAATGGCTTTACCAATGCCATTCCATGCAGTACATTTACTATTTATAAACTTATTAACTGATAGTTTGCCTGCAATTGCAATAGGTATGGAAAAATCTAAGAAAGATTTATTAAAGGATAAACCTAGATCAAGAAATTCATCTATATTATCAAAAGATTTTATATCCGAAATTGCTATTGAAGGTTTAATAATTGCTGTATTTACTTTATTCGCATTTTATATGGGTCTAAAAACTAATGAAGCTGTAGCATCTACAATGGCTTTCTCAACACTTTGTTTAGCTAGATTATTCCATGGATTTAATTGCAGGGGAGATAAATCAATATTATCAATAGGTTTATTCTCAAATAGATTTAGCTGGATGGCATTTGGTGTAGGTGTATTATTATTAAACTTAGTTCTATTTGTACCATTCCTTCAAACATTATTTGAAGTATCTGATTTAACTAGTTCACAAATTGGCTATATATACTTATTTGCTTTTATACCAACATTAATAATTCAAGTGGCTAAAGTAATATTAGATGTTATAAAAAGTAAAAAAGAAAATGATATTAATTCTTCACATGAAAAAGAAGAAGTTGAAAAAGTTGCTTAACTAAAATTAATCTTAATAAAAACAGTTTGTACTTGGTGCAAGCTGTTTTTTTATCTAATTTTCTCTTTAAATTCTTGTATATTATAAGGTATTTCAAACTCTGGCATGCCTGCTACATAAGGAGCTATCTCATAATAAGGAAAATATATTATTATGTTATTATTTTTAATATAAAAACTTTGATTATCTTTAATTCCATTGAATCCTTCTTTACCAGTAAAATAATAATCAGGATGTTTATTTATTTCTTTTTGTATTACTTCATTTATATTTTTTTTATAATCATACCCTATTTTAAATAAATCCTTTAATTCCATTTTCTTTCCTGAGTTAATATCTACATTATAAGATTTTCTAGTTGTAATTCCATGTGCTCCACCACTAAATTGATAATAATCTATATAAAAACTTAATATATTTACATTATTAGTTAATGTATATTTTGCGTTCAATTCATATGGAATTGTTGGAGCTAAGTCTTGCCCAGTTTCTTTAACTTCATTTATCCAACTTTCAGTCCAGTCATTTATTTCACTGTTGATAACTTTTTCGTCATTTTTATTGATTAATCCTACTATTTGAGGAATATCGACATCAATATTTACAAATTTTAAATTTTCCTTTATTATCTTATCCACAAGTTTCGGATTTTCGACAGTATCTTTGTTCAAATTTATTAACAGTGCCTGTGGACAAGTGTGGACAATTTCTAATAATATTAGTGTAGTTATTAATGCTTTATAAATCTTATTCATTTGTATATCTCCTATTGCTATAAATATATATAATTTTCAGTTTTTTTCAAATTATTTTTATATTATATTATCTACAATACTGTTAATAATTATTAACAATACTTTCAACATAATTTACACAAGTTATCCACATGGACATGTGGATTATGTGTGTAACATACGAATTTTTATTATTATTTATTGTTTTTTGTTCATGAAAAAGTTGACAAGTCCTTTCGCAAAGCCACTTTGCCCCCTGTGGATAACTTTTTCCGATTTTTCCTATATTTTAATAGGGAGATACTAATTGCTTGCTTCACCTATCGGCTTTAAACATAGCAATTACTATCTCCCTACTTATCAAACTCTTTTGTTTTCCCTGATGTAATTATTAAATTATTTAGTCCCTTAAGTTCCTCTGAAGTTAAGTTTCTCCATTCTCCGATTTTTAATTTTCCTAAATTTATGTTCATTATTCTTATTCTATTTAGTTTAACTACATTATATCCTAAAACTTCACACATTCTTCTTATTTGTCTATTCATTCCCTGTGTTAATATTATTCTAAAAGTATTCTTATTTTCTTTTGTTACAATGCACCTTTTAGTTACTGTTCCTAATATTCTAACTCCACTTGACATAGATCTTATGAAATCATCATCAATTGGTTTGTTTACAGTAACTATATATTCCTTTTCATGATTATTCCCAGCCCTTAATATCTTGTTAACTATATCTCCATCATTTGTTAAAAATATTAATCCCTGCGAATCTTTATCTAATCTTCCAATTGGAAAAATTCTTTTTTTATGATTTACGAAATCTACTATATTTCCCTTTACTTTTTTTTCAGTAGTACATGTAATACCTACAGGTTTATTTAAAGCTATATATACTAATTCATCTACTTTCTTTATAGGTTTTCCATCTACCTTTACATCTGCTGTTTCTTTAACTTTTGTTCCCATAACTGCATTTATACCATCTACAGTTACCCTACCAGCTTCTATTAGCTTATCAGCTTCTCTTCTTGAGCAAAATCCTGTTTCGCTTATAAATTTATTTAATCTTATTTCATTTCCTCTATCACTGTGTATTATTACATATTTATCTTCATTATTCTTTTGCTTCATTATTTTTCACCTTTATAACTTCTAAGGACTTACCTTATGCTCATCCCCTGAATTATTTAACCTAACTTGAATTTCTTTCTCTTTAATAAAACCTTCTGTATTTTTTAAAGCATTATAGCTTAATGGATTTCCTGTTACAGTCACTATTACACCTGATTCTGGAATCATTTCATTATTAATTGCATAATTCAATACATTCTTTACTGAATCATCTATATTAGAATTATTAACTTTTAATTCAAGTAGCATATTTCTGCCTTTTTCAGTTTTACTATAAGCATCTACTATCCTATTAAATTTATTTACCTCTAGTGTAATTTCTGACGTGGTTTCTATAACTATAGTTTTATCAATTGATTTATATTTAAACATCCCTATAATAATTACTAATACAAATAAACTAAGTAGTATGGAAAGCTGTAATTTATACTTTCTTATAGTGACAGTTTCTACACTAACAAAGTCCTCTCCTATATTATTATCTTTTCCAGCTTTAACTTTTATAAACTCACCTTTAGATGTTAATATTATGGCACTTCTAAAGTTCTTACTAAGTATAATTCCTCTATGTTCAGTTTCCTTCATAATTTGGGATATTTCATCTACAGCAAGGATATTAACAGCTTCTACTATTTGTATATATTCCTGAATATATTTATAATTTGGATTAGACAATATAACAACATAAGTTATAATATATTCTTTCCAGTTTTGAAGAAATTCCCTTTCTATTGGCGTCCTTTTAAGAATCCTGTTAATTGGAAACTTTTTAGTTGTATTTAGATATTCAAATAATTCTACATCTTCTATTATAAAATAAGCTATATTCAAAATTTTATTTCTTGTAGTGTATGGTACTTTTTCATGTATTAAATCCTTGATAAGTATTTTATAATTCAAAAGATCTTCACTTAATTTTTCTATTTCTTCTGCTCTTTTCTCTATTACTTCTTCTAAAGCTACGCTTGATGGAGATTTAGTAGAAAACTTATATTTATCACTTTGAAAATCGCTCATCATTATCCTCCGTTTTATAAATCCTTAGTTTCTATAAGATTACCTTTTACTATAACCCTTTCTTTTGCTCCAACAGTACATGTTACTAATGTAATAGTAGCTTCACTAGTATTATCAAGTACTTCTACATTGCTTGGACTAACTATAAAATTATCTGTGATTTCATATATATATTCCTTCTTATTTGCTTTAACTATTATTTTGTCACCCTTTTCTACCTTATATAAGTTTACAAAGGCTTCCGAATAATCAGATACTCTGTGTCCTGCGACTGCAAAATTCCCCTTTTCACCTGGACCTGCTGAATCTGCAAAATGACCCAAATAATATTGAAGAATATCATCTGTTATACCTTCTACTAACCCTTGAGATAGATTTATACTAGGAATTTCAATTAAAGCAATTGGTTTGTATCCATTAATAGATTTTTCTTCTGTCCCATTTTCTTTGCTCTTTGGTTCTTCTTTTATGACCTCTTCTAAAATATTTTGGAGCTCTTTTTGTCTTTTAGATGTTTCAAATTTTTTGTATGCAATTGATCCAATCAATGCTAGTCCAACTATAATTAAAATAACGCCTATAAACCTTCTAATTTTTTCTCCCATATTTCTCATCTCCCAATAAACATTTATAATAATTCATCATATATTATAACATAAAGACTATACTTTTAATATAATTGTGTCTCTTATATCCATTAATATTTTAGGAGTAACTTATGAATAGAAAAATAATTTATGTTGATTTTGTTTTTAAGCGTAGAAAACTTTCTTCTAGAACTATCCATTTTATTTATAAACTCAAAATTAAATTAAAGCGTTTGTTTAATAAAATATTTAAAAATAGAAGGAAAAAAACTAATTCTAATATTTATCCTTTTAAAAAAGTATTATAGATATCAAAAAAACTTATATAAATATTAAAAAACACTTGTAAAAAAATATATATCATCTCATATATGTATATTATTAATTAAATCATCTATATTTTTAATATTTATGGTAAAATAACTCTATAATTATTTTAGAGGTGATAAAGTGAGGATAGGATTAGGATACGATGTACATCGTTTAGTTGAAGAAAGGGATTTAATAATAGGTGGTGTTAATATTCCTTATGAAAAGGGGTTATTAGGACATTCAGATGCTGATGTTTTACTTCATGCAATTATGGACTCATTGCTTGGTGCATCAGCTCTTGGGGATATTGGTAAACATTTTCCTGATACAGACCCAAAATTTAAAGGAATATCAAGTATAAAGCTATTAGAAGAAGTAGGGAAACTACTTTCTGCTAATATGTATTCTATTAACAATATAGATGCAACTATTATTGCTCAAAAACCTAAAATGGCTCCTTTCATTCGACAAATGAGAGAAAACATAGCAAATGCACTAAATATTGATTTAAACCAAATAAATGTTAAGGCTACTACTGAAGAAGGCCTTGGATTTACTGGAAATGGTGAAGGAATTTCTTCTCAAAGCATATGTTTATTACAGTTGATAATTAACGATTAACAATTAATGAAGAAATGAAGAAAAGTATGGCTTTTTTATTTAGCCATACTTTTCTTTTTCTGGTTTATATTTTAATTTTACAATAGCCTTATTTATTTCTCCAATGTATGTATATAGATATTATAGCACATATTCCCATGAGATATGGGTAAAATAAAAATTTCATTATTGCAAATGGTGATAAAGCTGCAAGCCCTGCTGCTGAAATCAATTGTGCACCATATGGTATCACTCCTTGAAACACACATGCAAACATATCCATTATCCCTGCAACTCTTTTGGGTTCTAAATCAAATTCATTTGAAATATCTTTTGCTATAGGTCCTACAGTTACAATTGCAACAGTATTATTAGCTGTACAAATATCAACTAAACTAACTAATGTTGCAATACCGTATTCTGCTCCCCTCTTAGTTTTAAAGTTTTTTAATCCTTTATTAATAATAAAATCTATTCCACCATTAAAATTAATAATTTCAATTGTTCCTGCTATAAGAATCGAAATTATTATAAGTTCACTCATCCCTGATATTCCTGAGGATATAGAGTTAAATACTCCTATCAAATTAAAACTCCCAAGAATAAATCCTATTATTCCTGAGGATAAGATCCCAAATAATAATACTATAATTACATTTACTCCAATTAATGATGTCAGTATTACAATTATATATGGTAAGATTTTAAACAAATTAAATTCTAGGGCCTCTAAATTTACAACTGTTGCACTCTTAGTTAGCAACATAAGTATTACTGCAGTTATAATTGCAGCTGGAAGTACTATAATGAAGTTCATTTTAAATTTATCTTTCATCTCGCAGCCTTGTGTTCTAGTAGCCGCTATAGTTGTATCTGATATTATAGAAAGATTATCTCCAAACATCGCTCCACTAACTACTGCTCCTGTAGCTAGCGCTGTTGCTATTCCAGTTTTATCTGCTATTCCAACAGCTATTGGTACTAATGCAACAATAGTCCCCATTGATGTTCCTATAGATAAAGATATAAAGCATCCTATAATAAATATCCCTGGAAGTAAGAGACTACTTGGAAGCAGAGAAAGTCCTAAATTAACGGTAGAATCTACTGCTCCCATATCTTTTGCTACTTTTGCAAATGCTCCTGCTAATATAAAGATAATCACCATAAGTAAGATGTTAGTATTTCCTGCACCTTTACAAAATATATCTACCTTCTCATCAAACTTTACTTTTTTGTTCATAATTAATGCTGTTAAAGCTGCTGCTAGGAAAGGAATTACTACAGATACAGCGTAAAAATCTTTTGCAATTATTGATGTTCCCAAATAAACTAATAGAAATACTCCCAACGGAAGTAAAGCCAGCCCATTACCTTTGTTCTTCAAAATTCTTTTCTCTCCTTTTTAATGTTAAATAATTTGTATGTATTTTTAGATTAAATTTAAAAAAGCCTCTGCAAGAATACAGAAGCTTTGATTACACATATAAAAAGTTATAATTCGCCTCTTATCTATCAGGATATCCTGCAGGATTTAGCACCTTAAGAATTAATTAAAATCCTTGGTTGCTGGGCTTCACAGGGCCAGTCCCTCCACCACTCTTAATAAGACTTTTAAATTTTGCATTATTATAGTATCAGCTTAAATTTATATTGTCAACAGTTATATTCTGTAAAGCTACTTATCCCATCACTTTGCTCCAAGTCAAAGCAGACTTACATATCCTTACTAAAAAACTTGAGAAAAAAAATTATAAATAGTTATCTACATGATAATTTTTTATAATTTCCTAAAAAGTAAAAAAGAGATTACATAGTAATCTC
>JAQCTH010000052.1:0-9040 GCA_027686065.1 Clostridiaceae bacterium AF10-41 | reverse complement strand
AGAATCGAACTCACGTAACTTGCTTGGAAGGCAAGGGCTCTACCATTGAGCTACACCCGCAGATATTATTGACAATAATAATTATATAATTTCTAAATAATACTGTCAATAATAAATTTTAGTATTAAATTATTTCTGTAAGTGACTTTAATAGAATATCTCTAAACTTTTCTCCATCACTTTTACCTTTATCAGCTTTTTCACATATATCTTTCCATTGGGAAATGCTTACACCTGTTCTTTCCTTAAACTCACTATCATTTGTTGTCATGTAACTTGAATTCACAACAAATTCTCCTAAGTCTTTTGGAGTATTAAATATTTTTAAGTATAAAAACTCCTTATTGTCTCCATACCAAGTTTTATTAAAATCTCTTGCGAATCTTTGAAGAGCTTTAATTAATTTATCCTTGGATAAAATCCAACAGTCCTTTATCATCTTCACATGTCTTCGCATATTATCTGCTTCTTCTTTTGATATTTTTTTATTTTTTTCTCCATCTGAGATTATTCTGTCCACTGGGATATTCGGAACATTAATTACCATTCTCTCTTTCCCATATATCCACTTATAAAATGCCTCTTGCAAAAATGAGTATTGGATATAGCCTAATAACATCTTTTCATTAGGAAAATATCCCCATATATTACTAAGTCCATTATTCTTACAAAAAACTAATGTATGGATATATATACTCTTTTCATTAGGTAACTTATCCATAAACATATGACCTCTTATAGTTTTGTTTTCGTTAATTAATTCTTCCCAGTAATCAAATGAATCATAATTATGTCTCACTGTATCACCTTTCTTTCACCTACATAGTATAATATATTATACATATATAATATACTACACATACATTATATAGTATGTTATACCATCTTTTCAAGTACTTTCAAAGAATATAACAGAGTAAATTAAAACACTTTCTAAATTTAATTTTCTGACAATACAGATATACATATTTGAAATAAAAATAAATTTATTTTATAATATTATTAAAGATAAAAAAAGGAGGCATGACTTTGCACCACTGTGAAATTTGTGGATCAACAGCGGATATTCATCATATAGTTCATAAACATGAAGGTGGTTACGATATTAAACTAAACTATAAATATCTTTGTAACTACCACCATAGAGGGAAAAATGGACCTCATAACTGTATAGAAACTGATTTGAAATATAAATTAGAGATGCAAGACAAGCTTTTTAATCTCTTGCCAAAAGACTACTATACAGCTAAAGAACTTTATACTATTTTAGGAATGTCTAACTCTTCTTTAAAAAGATTAATAAAGAAACTTAAATTATATAAAGAAGGATATTCTAAAAAAGAAGTAATAAAAAACCTCATGGGTGGTAAACTCTACTCCTATGCTATGCTTAAGGAGCTAGAATTGGAACGTCTTTTTAATAGTATTAATATTAGCTAAAGTTTAACTTTATATTCAGATAATAACTTTTAATAAAAAAATAGACTTTAATATTAAAATAAATATTAAAGTCTATTTTTGGAGCGGAAGACGGGATTCGAACCCGCAACTTTCACCTTGGCAAGGTGACACTCTACCATTGAGTCACTTCCGCATATATAATTATTTTAAGATTTAATATGGTGCAGATGAAGGGAGTCGAACCCCCACGCCAATGGCGCTAGATCCTAAGTCTAGTGCGTCTGCCAATTCCGCCACATCTGCATACCTTATATTAACATTATATAGAAAAAATTTTTTTAAATCAATAATAAAATATTTTATATTATGATTTTTACTATACTCTTTTTATTGACATTAACATATTATATAATTATAATTAATATTAAATATTTTAACACGTTGAAGAGAAGAGTAAACTAACTTTCATTTTCAGAGAGAGATATATTTGGTGAAATTATCTTATTTGAATCTAGTTGAAAACCACCTCTGAGTGACTTTAATAAAGTCCGTTTATATCACGTTACGATATCTTAAGTGGCCTAACTTTAGGCAAATTAGGGTGGAACCGCGGGAAATTAAGAATTTAATGCTCTCGTCCCTTCTATTATTTTGAAGGGACGAGAGCTTTTTTATTTATAAAAATATTATTTTTAAGCTAATGAAGCATAAACCGCAATTGCGATATCTTATTTGTATAACATGGAAGGAGAAAATAAAATGATTAAAATCACTTTAAAAGATGGATCACTAAAAGAAGTTGAAGCCGGTATTTCGGTTTTAGACATAGCTAAATCAATTAGCGAAGGTTTAGCTAGAAATGCTTGCTGTGGAATAGTTAATGGAAAGGTTGTTGACTTACGTCATATAGTAAATGAGGATAGCGAACTTGCTATTTGTACATTTGACTCTCAAGAAGGAAAAGATGCATTAAGACATAGTGTATCTCACGTCTTAGCATATGCTGTTAAAAGATTATATCCAAATACAAAGTTAGCTATAGGGCCTGCAATAAGCGATGGCTTCTACTATGACTTTGATGTAGAAAAGTCATTTAGTGCTGATGATTTAATAAAGATAGAAGATGAAATGAGAAAAATAATAAAAGAAAATCCTTCAATTGAAAGATTTGAATTACCAAGAGCTGAAGCTTTAAAGCTTATGGAAGAAGCTAATGAATCCTATAAAGTTGAGTTAATAAATGATCTAGATGAAAATGAAGTTATATCTTTCTATAAAATAGGTGACTTTATTGATTTATGTGCTGGACCACACTTAATATCTTTAAAACCTGTTAAAGCAGTTAAACTTCTTAGAAGTGCTGGTGCTTACTGGAAGGGTAATGAAAAGAACAAGATGCTTTCAAGAATATATGGAACTGCATTCTTAAAAAAATCTGATTTAGACGCTCACTTAGAAGCATTAGAAGAAGCTAAAAGAAGGGATCATAATAAATTAGGAAGAGAATTAGGTATATTTACTACTGATGAGAATGTTGGTCAAGGATTACCTTTACTAATGCCAAAAGGAGCTAAAATAATACAACAACTTCAAAGATGGGTTGAAGATGAAGAAGAAAAAAGAGGTTATGTCTTAACTAAAACTCCTCTAATGGCTAAAAGTGATTTATATAAGGTTTCTGGTCACTGGGATCACTATAAAGATGGAATGTTTGTATTAGGCGATGAAGAAAAAGATGCTGAAGTTATGGCACTAAGACCTATGACTTGTCCTTTCCAATATTCAATATATAATGCAACTCAACACAGTTATAGAGACTTACCAGTAAGGTTTGCTGAAACTTCAACTCTATTTAGAAATGAATCTTCTGGTGAAATGCATGGACTTATAAGGGTAAGACAATTTACTCTTGCTGATGGCCATATTGTATGTACACCTGAACAACTTGAAGAAGAATTTAAAGGTTGTGTTGATTTAATAAATTATATTATGACTACTCTTGGAATAGATAAGGATATATCTTATAGATTCTCTAAGTGGGATCCTAATAATACTGAAAAATATATCAATGATCCTGAAGCTTGGAATAATACTCAAAATATAATGAGAGATATACTAAATCACCTTGGTATTGATTATGTTGAAGCTGATGATGAAGCTGCATTCTACGGACCAAAGCTTGACATACAATTTAAGAATGTTCATGGTAAAGAAGATACAATAATAACTGTACAAATTGATTTTGCTCTAGCTAGTAGATTTGGAATGACTTATATAGACAAAAATGGTGATAAAAAATATCCTTATATAGTTCATAGATCTTCAATTGGATGTTACGAAAGAACTTTAGCTATGCTTATTGAGAAATATGCTGGAGCATTACCAACTTGGTTATGTCCAACTCAAGCTATAGTACTTCCTATATCAGATAAGTATAATGATTATGCCGAATCAATAGTTAAAGATTTCAAAAACTCAGGCATAAGAATAACTGGAGATTATAGAGCTGAAAAAATTGGTTATAAGATTAGAGAAGCTAGACTCGAAAGAATACCTTATATCTTAGTTGTTGGAGAAAAAGAAGCAGCAAATAATGAAGCTTCAGTTAGAAGCAGAAAAAATGGTGAAGAAGGTGCTATTCAAGTTTCCGAATTAAAAAATAGATTAATATTAGAAATAGCTAATAAAGAAAAGTAAAAAAATAAGGTATTTGATTAATTTCAAATACCTTTCTTTTTTTCATCACTTCTATTAAATTATGCCTATTAGAAACTGCATTATCTTGCAAAACTATTATTTTACCATTTATTTATCTAAAGTTTTTATAACTCTGCAGGGGTTACCAACTGCTAATACATTAGCTGGAATACTCTTGGTTACCACACTTCCTGACCCAATAACTGTGTTCTTTCCTATTGTTACTCCTGGATTAATAGTAGTTCCTCCACCGATCCAAACTCCGTCACATATTTCCACTGGATCTGCATATTCTAAATCTTTCATTCTCTCTTCAGCTGAAAGTGCATGATTAGCTGTAAATATATTTACATTAGGCCCAATCATAACATTTTTTCCTATAGTAACTTTTCCACAATCTAATATTGTGCAATTATAATTTGCAAAGGATTTTTCGCCCCAATATATATTATATCCATAAGCACATCTAAATGGTTGCTCTATATAGAACTCTTCAGGAGTATGCCCAAATAGTCCTCTAAGCAAATTCATTCTTTTTTTTATTTCTTTTGGATGTAATGAATTATATTCAAACATAACTTCACTAGCACGCTGTCTATCATTAAACAGCTCATCACCTAAAGACACGTACCAATCACCTTTTAGCATCTTTTCTTTCTCAGTCATATTAATCTCCCTTTAAAATCAAATTATATTTATAAAAAGTCTAAGATACCTCTATTTATTTTCTTCAATAAGCTTTTTCATTTTATTTTGAAGTAACCATATTTTCTTTTGCTTTCTATTATAAGAAACCATTTTTTCCTTATTATTAACACTAGATTCTAACTGCTTTGTAGTCTTTTCTTCATATAACTTTAATGCTTCATTGAGAATTTGAAGTTCTTCTTTATTAAACATAAAAACACTCCTTATGCTGATGTAAATTAATTTATTTAGTACCAATTATCTTTTATATTATATTTTATTGAAAAGTACTTTACAATTACCACTAATAATACTTCCCATACTAAAATGAAAATATATTGTTAATATAGCCTTATTGTAAACTAATTTCCTATTCAATTATGATAGTGCTACATCTAAAATCATCATAATTACAAATCCTATAGAAAAAGCTATTGCACTAATATCTGAAAAATTATCTTCTGCAGCCTCTGGTATTAATTCTTCAACTACAACAAAAATCATAGCTCCTGCTGCAAAAGAAAGAAGATATGGCATAATTGGTGTAATAACACTAGAAAATATTATTGTAATTACTGCTGCTATAGGTTCTACTATTCCAGATAGGGCTCCATTAATAAAAGCTTTATTTTTACTTAATCCCTCACTTCTAAGAGGCATTGATATTATTGCACCTTCTGGGAAGTTTTGAATTGCTATTCCTATAGAAAGAGCAAGGGCTGATGCAATAGTTATTGCTCCACCTTCATTCATAACTGCTGCGAAAACAATTCCTATAGCCATTCCTTCTGGAATATTATGAATTACTACTGACAATACAAGCTTCGTAGTTTTACTTAATTTATAGTTTTTTGATCCCTCTTCATTCTTACCATCAACATGTATATGTGGAATGATTTTATCTAAAGAATATAAAAACATAATACCGACAAGTATTCCAACAGCAGCTGGAATGAATGATAATTTTCCCATGTCTTTAGACATATCTATTGAAGGAATAATTAATGACCATACTGATGCTGCTATCATAACTCCTGATGCAAATCCAAGAAGTATTTTATTAACTTTTTTATTCATTTCTTTCTTCATTAAATATACACAAGCAGCACCTAAAGACGTACCTACAAAAGGTATTAAGATTCCGATTAAAATATTCATTGCTATTCCTCCTCCTTTACAAATAGAATGTTCTCTATTTTTATAATAATGAATTAAATTTTATTCATCATATATATCGACTTAATTTTTACTTATTAATATGTTACAACTTTTACTCATGTTTATCAAGTATTCATGGATTTCTACCCTATTTATATTCATCAAAGTCTTAAAATATATACTTATTGCTGTAAATAAGCTTGTCTACTTATTTGAATACTCTCAATAATATTAAACTTGAAAAAAAGCTACTATTCTACATAATGTATATAGAATAGTAGCTTTATAAAATTCTCTATATTGATTCTAATGCTTGTTCAAAGTCTGAGATTATATCTCTTATATCTTCTACTCCAATTGATACTCTCATCAAATCAGGAGTTACTCCACTTGCTATCTGTTCTTTTTCAGATAATTGACTATGAGTAGTCGTTGCTGGATGTAAAAGGCAGCTTCTTACATCACCTAATGTTACTACTAATGCTACTAAATTTAATGCTTTTGCAAACCTTTTTGCATCCTCTATACCTCCATTTATTCCAAAAGTTAATAATCCACTTCCTCCACCTTTTAAATATTTTTTTGCTTTATCATATTGAGAGCTCGTTTCAATATATGGATAATTAACCCACCTTATCTTAGGATGTTTTTCTAACCATTTTGCTAAATCTAAAGCATTTTGTGAATGTCTTTCCATTCTTAAATGAAGAGTTTCTAGCCCTAAGTTAGTTAAATAAGCATTAAAGGGACTTTGACATGCCCCTAAATCTCGTCCTAATGTAACTCTTAATTTTGTTATATATGCTGCATTTCCAAAGCTTTCTACATACCTTAAACCATGATAACTTGCATCTGGTTCTGTGAAATCTTTAAATTTTCCATTTGCCCAATTAAAATTTCCCCCATCAACTACTATTCCACCAATACTTTGAGCATGACCATCTGCATATTTTGTTGTGGAATGTACTACTACATTAGCTCCATGTTCAAATGGATTACATAAGTATGGCGTTCCCACTGTGTTATCTACTATAAATGGAATTTCTAACCTTTTTGAAACATCTGCAAATTTATCAAAATCTAATATATCTAATCCTGGATTTCCTATTGTTTCTCCATATATTACTTTAGTATTATCCTTTGCACATGAAAGTATTTCTTCTTGGCTTGCTTCTGGATCTACAAAAGTAACATCTATTCCCATTTTTTTAAGATTTACTGTAAATAAGTTGACAGTTCCCCCATATAAACTTGCTGATGATATAATATGATCCCCAACGCTACATATATTTAATATTGCATATAACAAAGCTGCTTGTCCTGATGAAGTAGCTACTGCTCCAACACCACCTTGCAGTTTAGCAAACTTTTCTTCCAATGCCCCTACTGTTGGATTAGATATTCTGCTATATAGATGTCCTTCAGCCCCTAAACTAAATAAATTCTCTAATTGATCAGGATCATCATATTTATATGTTGCTGTCTGAAATATTGGTAATACCCTTGGTTCTCCAGCCTTTGGTGCATACCCTCCTTGAATGCATATTGTCCCTTTTTCCCATTGATTTGTCATATTAAAAGCCCCCTTTTTAAATATAATTACTTATTGCCTATTGCTTATTAACTTTAGCTATAATTCCCTAAAAAATAAAAAAAGTTACTTCAAAATAAGAAGCAACCTAAAATACTAAATTATTCACTAAAAAATTTAATGAAATGCCTTATTTGCCAAGCCATAGCTTGCAGGATTTAGCACCACACTAATTTATAAAATATCTTCATAATTAGTAGGTTGCTAGGTTTCACAGGGCCAGTCCCTCCACCATTCTTAATAAAGTCTTTATTTATTTAATTATATTTTATAATACACTACATTTTTATACTTTTCAACCATTATTGGTAATTTTTCATAATTTTGCTATTAGTTATTATATAATCTACTTTAATATCATGTTCTTCACTTTCTATTTTATTAACTACTTGAATATCATAGGCTAAGACAACTTTATTATTTTTATAAGCTATATCCTTTAAATATCTATCGTAATATCCTCCACCATAGCCTATTCTATTGCAATCTTTATCAAAAACAACTCCTGGTACTACTATTAAATCTATATTTTCTTTTTCAATATATTTAGAATCATCTATTGGCTCTAATATTCCCATTGAATTTTTCTTTAAATCATCAAAGGAGTTTAACTTTATTGCTTTCATTGATTTATCAGCTTTATATATTTTAGGAATAAAAACATCCTTTTTATCTTCTAAAGCTTTCTTTATTATATTTATTGTATTTATTTCATTGCTAAAACTAATATAAATAAATATATTTCTAGCATTCTTATATAACTCTGTATTTTTTAACCTATTAAATATTTCATTATCCATTATTTCTTTTTCATTCTTATTTAACGAATCTCTTATTGATAATATTTTATTTCTTAAAGCCCTTTTCTCTTCTTTCTTCATATTGTTCTCCTAAAAATATTTATTGCAACTTATACCATCTAAATTTTAATTCCTTTGATAATATAGGATAATCCTAATCCTAAAAATGCTACAACTGTTCCTAACATAAAATTATTTGTAAGTAATCCAATTGCTGTTCCAGCGATAAACCCTCCTAATATTATCAATTCATCCTTTTCTTCATTTTCATCTAATTCTTTATTTTCACCAGTTTCTTTATTTTCGTCCTTTTCTTCATATTCATTACTACTTTTATCTTCTAGATTAATTTCTTTAATAACTGTATCATTAACCATACTACCTCTATCTCTTACTAGCTCATCTAATGTTATTTCAAATAAATCGCATAATATTATTAACTTTTCTATTTCAGGATAAGTTTGACCAGACTCCCACTTAGAAACCGCTTGTCTAGATACATCTAATAATTCCGCTAACTTTTCTTGCGATAATCCTTTTCCCTTTCTCAAGGACTGTAACTTTTCTGAAAATTTCATTTTTATCACCTCTATAAAAAAATACCCTATACAAGTGTATTATACTACCAATTACTATTTGCTTTTTGTCAACCTAAAGTTGCCATGGTAATAAAATGCGAAGCATTTTTCAGTTCACAGCACACAAT
>JAQCTH010000051.1:211-27559 GCA_027686065.1 Clostridiaceae bacterium AF10-41 | reverse complement strand
ATAATAAAGAGTGGATGAATAACGTTACTTCTGGTGATTATTTAAATTATTATTCTGAAATGTACAAGTAATTTATTTAAAATTGGAGAAGAAATATGTTTAATACAGGGTTAATAAAATTTAAGAATATAAAAGATCAGTACGGAGCATTAGTTCCTATAGAGTCCAAAAAAGATATACCATTTGAAATAAAAAGAATTTATTATATAATGGATGTTAAAGACGGTGCGGTTAGGGGATTTCACTCGCATAGAATGTTACATCAAGTACTTATATGTGTTACTGGTGATGTAAAAATTAGATTGAAAAATGGATTTGAAGAAGAAATAATTCATTTAGATAATAGTGATTATGGACTATATATTGGACCTATGATATGGAGAGAAATGTTTGAGTTTTCTAAAGATGCAGTTCTTTTAGTACTAGCATCGGAGTATTATGATGAGTCTGATTATATAAGAGATTATAATATATACTTACAAGAAGCTAAAGATTTTTTTAGGAGATGATTTTATGAAAGTTCCTTTTTCTAGTTTTGAAAAAATGCATAGTGAGATAAATGAAGATTTAAAAGAAGCATTTGAAAATGTTATTAAATCAAATTGGTTTATAAAGGGCAGTGAATTAAGTGAGTTTGAAAAGGAATTTGCAAATTACTGTAATTCAAAATATTGTGTTGGATGTGGAAATGGATTAGATGCCCTTATGTTAATTTTAAGAGCATATGATATCTCAGAAGGAGATGAAGTTATAGTTCAAGCTAATACTTTCATTGCAACGGCATTAGCAGTTTCATATGTAGGCGCAAAGCCCATATTAGTTGATAATAATGACTATTATAATATTGATTATAGAAAAATTGAAGAAAAAATAACAAATAAAACAAAAGCTATAATAGCAGTTCATTTATACGGAATGCCAGCAGATATGGATGAAATAAATAATATAGCTAAAAGATATAATCTTATAGTTATAGAGGATGCCGCACAAGGTCATGGAGCATTATATAAAGGCAAAAAAGTAGGAAGCTTAGGAGATGCAGCAGCATTTAGTTTCTATCCAGGTAAAAATTTAGGAGCTCTTGGTGATGGAGGAGCAGTTGTAACTAATAATAAAGAAGTGGCAGAAAAAATAAGTACTTTAGGAAGTTATGGTTCAAATAAAAAATATCATCATACATTAAAGGGTGTAAATTCAAGGTTAGACGAAATGCAGGCAGCATTTTTAAGAAAAAAATTAAGGAATTTAGACAAATGGAATGAAGACAGGCAGAGAGTTGCTAAGTATTATTTTGATAACATAAATAATAATAAAGTAATGCTACCAAAAGTTACAGATGATAAAAAATCTTCTTGGCATTTATTTGTAATTAGGGTTGATGAAAGAGATAGATTTTTAGAATATTTAAATAAAAATGAAATAGAAGCCTTAATTCATTATCCTGTATCTATAAATAAACAAGAGGCATATAAAGAAATGAATGATGAAGTATATGAATTAGCAGAAAAATATGCTAAAAATATAGTAAGTCTTCCAATATGGTATGGAATGACTGATGATATGTTAATCTATATATGCGATAAAATAAATAAATGGAAATAAACTTATAAATATATTGTAATGAATAGGGTAGTTTTACTATCCTATTTTAAATAGAGGAGATAAAATGAGTAGAACAAAACTATTTATACATAATTTTTTGGTGTATGGATTAGGCAGTATTATAAGTAAAATAATACCTTTAATTATGTTACCAGTAATAACATCTATCATGACTGATACAAAGTATTATGGAATAAATGATATGATAAACTTGGTAATAAGTTTTGCTAGTGCTATAGCAATGATGGGTATGTATGATGCTATGTTTAGAATGTTTTTTGAAAAAGAAGATGATAACTATAAGAAAAGTATATGTTCAACCGCATTATTTTTTGTAATTGCATCATCGGTCATTATATGTATAATAATGTTTATATTTAGAGAGGCGATATTAAAATTAATAATAAATGATATTGAATATAATTTATTATTTTTTATTATAATATTTAATACGTTTTTGACTGGAGTTCAATGTATAGTATCTGCACCTACTAGGATGCAAAATAAACGAAAAGTTTTCTTGATAACCAATACGCTCACACCAGTTTTATCCTATGCTATATCGATTCCATTATTATTAAAGGGAATGTATGTATATGCTTTACCATTGGCAGCTGTTACATCAAGTTTAACTATGACTTTAGCATTTTACTTTTTAAATAGAGAATGGTTTGCTATAAAAAATATATCAAAGGAACATTTAATATCTTTAATTAAGATTGGAGCTCCATTAATGCCGACATTTTTAATGTATTGGGTATGTAATTCATTTGATAGAGTAATGATTAAATCAATGTTAGGATTAGATGAGTTAGGAATATATAGTGTAGCAAGTAGAATAGCACAAATATCTCAATTTATATATACAGCTTTTGCAATGGGATGGCAATACTTTGCATTTTCAACAATGAATGATAAAGATCAGAAAAAGTTAACTACTAATATAGCTAATTATTTAATGATTATTTCGATAGTAGCAACAATGGGAGTAACTGCACTATCAAAGGTTTTATTTTTTCTTTTAGCAAAAGGTGACTATTCTAACGGATTTGTTATTTTACCATATTTGTTTATATCTCCTTTATTTTTAATGATTTTTCAAACAATAGGAAATCAATTTATTGTTGTAAAAAAGACATATCCAATACCAATGATACTAACAGGGGCAGTAGCCATAAATATTTTATTTAATTACATATTAATACCTAAGCTTGGGATTGAGGGTGCAGCAATTGCCACTATGTTAGGTTATATGATAGCAGTAATAATATCATATATAATAACTTTAAGAGTAAAACTATTAGAAAAAGAAAATAGAATTGTAGTATCAATAATAGTTTTTTTAATATACTTATTATTATGGAGAATTTTTGCTGTAAAGAATGTAATTAAATCTATAATAATAACTATTCCTTTTTTTGTATTGTATTTAATTATTTATAAAAAGGAATTAATTATGGTCATAGGAAAATTAAAAAGTAGAAAATAGAAGGTGTAAAATGAATATTCGAAAAGGAAAAGATGTTATAATTAAAGACAATGTAGTGATTGGTGATAATGTCATTTTGGAAGATAACGTATATATAGATTATGGTGCAATTATAAAAGATAATGTTCATCTAAAAAGTAATACTTTTATTGGTGCAAATTGTATAATAGGGGAATACTTATATGATTTTTTTGAAAATAACAAAAATAAAAACCATCCATTAGTAATAGGCGCGAATTCAATAATAAGAAGTAATAGTATTATTTATGGTAATACAGTTATAGGTGATAACTTTCAAAGTGGCCATAGAGTAACAATACGTGAAAACAATACAATAGGGGATAATGTTAGAATTGGAACAAATTCAGATATACAACATCAATGTAATATTGGAAGTTATGTATCTATTCATAGCAATGCATTTATAGGAGAAGAAACAGAGATAGAAGACTTTGTTTGGATTTTTCCTCATGTTGTAATAACTAATGATCCAACACCTCCATCAAATATATTGAGTCCTGTGAAAATTAAGAAATATGCAGTTATTAGTGCAAGAAGTACAATACTTCCAGGTGTAGTAATAGAAGAAAAATCATTAGTATGCGGTGGAGCATTAGTAAGTAAAGATGTACCTAAAGAGTCTGCCGTTGCAGGAATACCAGCTAGGGTGATAAAGCTTGCTACACAAATATTAAACAAACATACTGGAGAATCAGCATATCCTTGGATGTATAATTTTAATAGGGGAATGCCGTGGACTGATATTGGATTTGATGAGTGGAGTAAAGATAATTAATATTAGTTAGATAAGAATAATATATATAAGATTTGTATTTTCATTTAGAATATATATTATGTATGATTAATATTATTATAAAATAAGTTATTTATATGAAAAGGGAAGTTTTATGTTAAATATTATAAAGTTTTTATTAAGAGGTGAAATTCCAACTAATATTTTAATTAAGAGAGGATTAAAGATAGGAAAGGGTTTTAATAGGCAACAGGGATGTATAATAGATCCTCATCACTGTTGGCTCATAGAAATAGGAGACAATGTAACATTTGCTCCTAGGGTACATATATTAGCTCATGATGCAAGTACTAAGAGATATTTGAATTATACTAAGATAGGAAGGGTTTCTATAGGAAATAATGTTTTTATAGGAGCTGGATCTATTATACTTCCAAATGTATCTATTGGTGATAATGTAGTAGTTGGAGCTGGAAGTGTTGTTACTAGGAATATACCAGAAGGAAGTATTGCAATAGGAAATCCAGCTGAAGTAATTGGAAAAACTAGTGAATTTGTAAAGAAAAACAAAGTACTTCTAAATAATAGACCAGTTTTTGATAAAAATTGGACTATAAGAAATAATATATCTGATGAAAATAAAAAGATAATGAGTAATAAGTTAAAAGATGGTGTAGGATTTGTTGAGTGATAACATTATAAGACAGGAATCGATATTTATTAAAAATATCGATATAAAATATAGAAGAATTTTCATAGAAGAGAAAAATTTATTATATTATATAATATAAATATAAGGTTATTTATACTGTTTAAACAAAATTTTAGGGCAAATAAAATATCCCGACAGCAATGTCGGGATATTTTAGATTACTTAGTATCGTTAAAAATATAATCTCTCATCTGCTTTTTAACAGTTTCTTTATCAAAAGTTAAATAATAAACACCATCTATCATTGCACCTTCACCATAACCATCTCTAGGGAATCTATCTTGTTCTAAGTTATTTCCTATTCCAAGAACTTTTGTTCCAAGTGAAAGTATATCAGCAGCATTTAAGTTAGTTTGAACATATGGAAGTACTTCGTTTAATAATGAGTTATATGATGATACTGAGGTACTTGTTAGTTTATTAAATAAAGCGTCAAGAACCGTTCTATGTCTTTGTGTTCTTTCATAGTCACCACCACTAGTATATCTTATTCTAGAATATGCAAGAGCCTGAGTACCATCTACATGTTGAACTCCAGAATAACCTATATGGGATGAATTTGTACCATCTTTTGAATTTATATCATCAATGTAACCATTAATATATTCAAGCTCTTCATCGGTTATTTGAAGATCAATTCCACCTAAAATATTAATTATTTTTGGTAAAGAAGAGAAATTAACTGATATAAAGTCTTCTATGTTTAAACCAAAGTTTTCATTTAATGTTTTAATTGATAATTCAGGGCCTCCAAAGGCATATGCATGATTTATTTTATCTTGACCATTTCCATCTATTAACACATAAGAATCTCTCATAACAGATGTGACTTTAAGTTTATTGTGTACAGGATCTAATGTAGCTATCATAATTGAATCTGAACGCCCAGTTTCACCATCTGTTGCATCAATACCAAAAAGAGCTATATTTTTTATTTTATTCACATTATCATATTCTTTAAATTCATCTTCTACAATTCCTAAGTTATCTTTATTTAGTTTTACATTATCCATTTTGTTTAGTAGACCTATTACATAGCCCCCACCAACTATAGCGATTGCAAGTATTACGCATAAAAAGCCTATGAAGATTTTAAATCCTAATGATTTCTTCTTCTTCTTTTTTCTTTTTCTAGATTTATTATTTTCAAGCTGTGACATTTTTACACTTCCTTTCAAGAAAATATTTTATCATAAACTTGAGATGTATTTCAATTTAGTAACATAAATGTAATAAATATTTATGTATTAAAGTCCAGGTTCATGAAGATAGGATATATTTAATGGATCAGATATAAGATTATCAAACAAAGAAGATACAGACTTATATCCTATTCCTTCTCTTATCATATCAGCTTTATCAAGCTTATACTCAAAGCAAGCTTTTAAAATATTATCTTTTTCATTTTTATTATCAGAAATACTTTCAATTAACATTTTATTATTTAGAGTAGGCATAAGCTCTTTTCTTCCAAAGAATCTACAATCTTTTATTTGGTTAGATTTATACAAATCATATAATATGTTACCTGTTTTTAGGTGTTGTTCATGCAAATCATATTTATAACTATGAGTAATATGAGTAACATTATTAAATTTATTTTCAAAATTCATAATAGTATTTTTTATTATATTATCATTTATATTCTTTTCTGGTTGATTTAAGAAGATTAAATTCTTTTCTAGTACTCCTAATTGTGATGTAGCAGCTCTAAATTCGGTGTTTCTTAGTGCAGTCTTTTTTTCTAGACTAAGATTGTTATACCTATAATCATTAAACACACCACTTTCATCACCATCACTTATAAGAACAACATATACATTTTCAGCCCCCACAGCATTAATTGCATCTATTATAGCACTACCTGCAAATAGTGTTTCATCATCTTGGTGTTGAGAATAAAATACAATTGTATCATTAAATAGATAACTTTTAGCTCTATTAATAGCAAGTTGGTTTATATCACCAAAAACAGTAGCACTTTTTGCTCCTCCAATTACGGATTTATCTGAATTAATGTCTAATAATACAACAGGATCCTTTAGCGCAGATGATGTTAATGCATCTATAAGAACATCAGATTTACTTAAGTTTACATGTTGTTTATTAGGAAAAAATGTGTTTATCACATTTGCATTTGTTTCAAATCTATCTAATCCTCCTATCCTTCTTGAAAAGGAATCAAAAGAATTATTAAGTACTCCATTACCTCCAATACAATAAGCTTGTACATTTTTTCTATAATTTGTTGCAATTCCATCTGTAAGAATAACTGGATTAGAATGCTTAGCAGCAACAGGGGCAATGCTCATTGCATCAGCTTCACCACTCCAGCCATTAACATAATAGATTTCACTTATACCTTTAATCTTTTCTATTTCATTAGCCACTAAGTGAGAGGTACTAATCCTGTCATCTCCACCTAGTCTTATAACATTTTTACCGGAATGCTTAATGGTTTGTTCTAATTTTTTTGATATTACACCTTCACCACCAATTAAATAAATACTATTAGCTTTTTGTATTTTATTAAGTGTAGAATTAGGAATTAACTCTGATTCTGTTAGCAATATTGGGGCATTTAAAGTTCCACTTAGCCCACTTGCAGATAAACCATCTACAATAGCAAGTCCGTTAACTAAAATTACTGTTGAATAGTCAAATTTATTAGCTATTAGCGAAGCTGTTTCATATCTATCACTTCCAGCTATATATTCAACTGAAAGTGCTTTCACAGGAAAAGTGAATGTGGTAACTATAGATACTGTTAAAATTAGTGCTTTTAAATATTTTTTCTTCATTTATTTACTCCTATATATATACAATAATACAAATTATAGCATTATAATGAATATTATAACAGCATTTAGTATAATTCTATAGGTATTACCTAAATTTTGTTACTTTAGCTTGTTGAATAGATTATTATAATGGCATATAATATATTATGTAAACTTTAATATAAATAAAAAATATAAGAAAAGAAAGGATGGGGGTTTTGAAGAAGAATAGATTTTTAAAGTGGATATTATCAAGTATCATACTTGCATTCATAATTAATTTTACTTTTCCTGGGCTTAAAACTGTTGTTAAAGCAGAAGAAAGTAGCTCATATAAAGTTGAGAAGATGTTGAAAGAAATAGTTTCTAAGTATGGAGAAGAAAATATTATATTTGAGGATGGGATATATCTATCTATAGGTGAAAAAATTGATATTTCTAAGTTAAATAATTATGATGGTGTATTATGGAAATCTGAGAATGAAGATATTGTGAAGGTTGATAATAATATCTTAACTGGTTTTGAGGAAGGGACAACTTTTATTATAGGAAACAAGGAATCTAAGTACTTTGTTAAAGAAGTATTTGTATCCTATCAAAATTCTAATGTTAGAGCATTAAGTAGCTCTGTATCAGGATTAAAATCACAATATGTTGTGTATATAGATCCAGGTCATGGAGGATATGATTCGGGAGCAAGTGGCAATGGGATAATAGAAAAAAATATTGTTTTAGATATTGGCCTTAGAGTTAAAGCTAAACTTGAGGCAAAAGGTATAAAAGTTATTATGAGTAGAACATCAGATGTATTTGTATCATTGGAAGACAGAAGTAAGGGAGCTAATTATGCAAATCCGGATATCTTTGTTTCAATACATATTAACTCAGCAGGTGCAGTAAGTGCTTCAGGAATAGAAACTTATTATAAAAAGGATATGGACAATCCTTTAGCAAAGAAGCTTCAAAATAAGTTGATAAGTTATACAGGTGCTATTAATAGGGGTGTTAAGTGGGAAGATTTTCATGTTATAAGAGAAACTAGGATGCCAGCTAGCTTGGTTGAATGTGGATTTTTAAGCAATGTGAATGAAGCTAACAATATGAAAAATTGGAGTTATCAAGAAAAACTTGTTAATTCAATTGTAGACGGATCAGTAGAATATTTAGGTGAAAATATAAGTTTAGGTGAAAATGGAACATTATTAGGAAGTAGAATTTATGGTGAAGATAGATATGAGACTTCATATGAAATATTTCAAAGGGGATGGAGTAATGCAGATTACGCTATATTGGCTTATGGATCAAGTTATCCAGATGCTTTATGTGCCACTCCTTTAGCAGTTAAATATAATGCTCCTATAATATTAGTTGATAATGTTTCATTAAGTAGTCAACCCAATGTAATAAATCTATTGAAGTCAAAAGGTGTTAAAAATGTATTTATTGTTGGTGGATCAGGAATAATACCAACTAGTGTTGAAAATGAATTACGCTCAATGGGAATTAGCAATAAAAGACTAGGTGGACTAGATAGATATGAAACTTCAGTAGCTATAGCAAGAGAAGTCGGAGTTTCAAATGGAGAAATAGCTGTAGTACAAGGTCTTGATTTTGCCGATGGTTTATCTATGGCATCAATTGCAGCAAAAAGAAAAATGCCGATATTACTTACAGAAAAAAATTATTTACCGGGTTTAGTTTCTAACTTTATAAGAGAAAACAGTATTAATAAATCATTTATTATAGGTGGTAGCGGAGTAGTTTCAGATTCTATTTATAATGTTTTACCAAAGCCTGAAAGATTAGGTGGTCTTGATAGATATGAGACAAACACTTCAGTATTTAACAGATTCAAAAATGAGATAAATTTAAGTAGTATATATATTGCATCAGGCTTGGATTTCCCAGATGCTCTATCAGTATCTGCTTTAGCAGGTAAAAATAATAATTTTGTATTATTAACAAATAGATATGGAGCCGAATCAGTAGTTAAAAATTTGATTATAAATAATAAAAATTCAATAGGTGAAATATTTATATTAGGTAGTGATAGATTAATAGCCAATAATGTATTATATGGTTTAGGAATTGACTTTGTTAGATAAAATAATAATTATAAAAGTTATAGTTAAATGCTATAACTTTTATTTTTTTATAAGATATAATGAATATGATATAATTATATTAAAATATCGTGATATGAGGTACATAAATATAATGAATAATTTGTTTAAAAAGTTTTTGGAATTTGCAATTGGAAATGGAATTGTATTAATATTGGGTTTTTTTTCTACATTTATAATTGGAAGAACTATAGATCCTACTCAAAATGGTAAGGCATCTATGTTTATAACTTACACAAGCCTTATAGTTCTAGTATTAACTATGGGGATAGATCAAGCGTATATACGCTTTTATAATGATGAAACATATGAAGGTAAAAAAGTATTACTAAGAAAGAGTATTAAAATACCAATACTTATGACACTTATATTTGGAAGTATTATACTTTTATTTTATAAAGTAGTATCAAATATAATGATAGATGAGACATCATTATTTCTAATTATATTATTAGTTATAAATAGTTTATTCACAATTATATGGAATTTTGCAATGATAAATGTGAGAATGAAGCAAAAGGGTAAAGCATATTCTCTTTTAAATGCTGCTAATAAAGGGATTTACATAATATTAATAATAATTCTTTATTATATCTTTAAAGGAAACTATATTACATTAATATTAGCAACTGTGATTTCAAATATTATGATGGTTATAGTAGTAGTATTTTATGAAAAAGAAGATTGGATAAAAAAAATAAAATCAAATCATATGAATACAACCATGAGGGAAGTAGTTTATTATGGAGTACCTTTTATTTTCTCTATGGCGATAATATGGCTATTTCAATCTATAGATAGAATATTTATAAAGATATTTAGTGATTTTGAGCAAGTAGGACTATATAGTGGAGCAATGAATATAGTATCGTTGCTAACTGCTGTTCAAGGGGTATTCACAACATTTTGGACTCCAGTAGCATATGAAAGGTTTTCTAAGGAGCCTAATGATACAGAGTTTTTTACTAAGATAAATCAAATTGTATCAATTGTTATGCTATTACTTTCAATAGGACTAATAGCATCGAAAGACATTTTGATAATGATTTTAGGGAAAAAATATGATGGAGCACAATATATATTTCCTTTTCTAGTATTAATGCCTATAATGTACACTATATCAGAGACGACTGTATTAGGAATTAATTTTAAAAAAAAGACTAAATATCACATTTATATAGCAATAATATCAGCTACAAGTAATGTAATAGGAAATTTTATATTGGTTCCTATTTATGGGGCAAAGGGTGCAGCTATATCTACAGGGCTTTCATATGTTGTGTTTTTCTTGTCTAGAACATATTTTGCTAAAAGATTTTACAAAATAAAATTATATATGTGGAGATTTCTAATATGTATAACATCTGTTTATATGTTTGCAATTTATTCAAGTATATATAAGTTCAATTATGTAATATTATGTTTAAGCATTTTTAATGGAATATTAGTCATTGTAATGTACAAAGATGTAATTTTTTCATTATTAAATATTTTAAAGAAAGATAAAAATGGAGTATAATGTTTTATAGACAATATTGGCATAAGCATATTATAATTAAAAAGTTAGTGTTGAATTAAAACTATATATAGTTATAAGGAGTGGAAATTATGAAAAAAACTGTTTCAGTTGTAATTCCATGTAGAAATGAAGAAAAATATATTAGGAAGTGTGTAGAATCTTTCATAAATCAAAGTTATCCTAAGGAACTCTTAACAATAATAATTGCAGATGGAATGTCAACGGATAATACTAGAGAAATTATTAATGAGTTAAAAGAAAAAAGCTCAAATGTAATTCTACTTGATAATGATGGAATATCAGCTCCTAAGGGAATGAATATAGGAATAAAACATACAGATTCAGATATAGTTATTATTTTTGGAGCACATGCATATGCTCACAATAAATTTGTAGAAGAAAATGTCTTAGCATTAGAAAATCAAGATATTGGGTGTGCTGGAGGAATAATAACAACAATAAATGATAGTATAAAGGGAGCTGCTATAGCAGAGTCTATGAGTTGTCCTTTTGGAGTAGGGAATGCATTATTTAGATATGCTGAATCGGAAAGCTTTGTAGATACTGTTGGGTTTGGGGCATATAGAAGAACTTTATTAGATGAAATAGGTTTATTTGATGAAGAATTAGTAAGAAATCAAGATGATGAATTAAATTTTAGAGTACAAAAAAGCGGATCGAAAATTTTACTTTCTCCAAAGATAAAATCTACATATTTTAGTAGAGGTGATTTTAAAAAATTATGGAGACAATACTACCAATATGGTTTCTGGAAGGTAAGAGTAATTCAAAAACATAAAAGGCCAGCATCAATAAGACATTTAATACCATTGATGTTTGTATTATTTTTAGTTTTCGGAGGAATTTTTAGTGTCTTTTCAAAATTTATAAAAACTATTTATTTTATTATATTATGCTTATACTTATTAATGGATTTATTATTTAGTATTAAGATATCTATTAAAAAAAATATAAGATATTTAGGGTATCTTATTGTATCCTTTCCATTGCTTCATATATCATATGGATTAGGGTTTATCTTTGGAATATTTAATTTTTACATACTTAAAAGTTCCAAAATGGAGGAAAAGAATAAAAGAATATCTAGATAGTACTAAAAGAAAATTATATTATTATTACAAATATTTTAAAAAAGTTTATATATATTTTGACTTGTGATAAAATATTACTATTAGTTTTATATTGAAATTAGAATATAAGGGAGCGTATAACAATGAATATACCTTTAATAGACTTACAAGCGCAATACAAATCATTAGCAGAGAAATTAGACAAAGCAGCTTTAGGTGTGTTGTCATCAGCTAATTATATAATGGGAAAAACAGTAATAGATTTTGAAAAAGATTTTGCAAACTTTATAGGAGTTAAACATGCAATATCAGTTGGAAATGGTACAGATGCTTTAGTAATTTCCCTTAAAGCAATGGGAATAGGAGAAGGCGATGAAGTAATAACAACTCCATTCACTTTTTTTGCAACAGCAGAAACTATTTCAGCAGTAGGAGCAACTCCAGTTTTTGTAGACGTAGATAAAGAAACTTTCAATATAGATGTAACAAAAATAGAAGAGAAAATAACATCAAAAACAAAAGCTATAATGCCTGTACATATATTTGGTCAAAGTGCAGATATGGATGAAATAAATGAAATTGCTAGAAAGCATAATTTATATGTTATAGAAGATGCTTGCCAAGCAGTAGGTGGAAAGTATAAAGGAAGAAAAATAGGGACATTAGGAGATGTTGCTTGTTTCTCATTTTTCCCAACAAAGAATTTAGGCTGTGCTGGTGATGGTGGAATAATAGTAACAGATAATGATGATATTGCTACTATTATAAGAGCATTAAGAACTCATGGTAGTGGAGAAAATGGTCAAAAAGCATACAATCTTTTAAATAATATAGAAGAAGAAGTAAAAACTGTTGAAGGGGCAAATGATACTGTTTATAATCCTCTTAAGTACTATAACTATTTAATAGGATATAATTCAAGGTTAGATGCAATTCAAGCAGCTATTTTAAGTGTTAAATTAAAAGAAATAGATAGTTGGAATTCAAAGAGAAGAGAAATAGTTGAGCTTTATAACAAAGCTTTACAAAATAGTAATTTAGTAATACCAACAGCAAAAGATTGTAATGAACACGTATATCACATGTATATATTACAAAGTGAAAATAGAGAAGAAATTCTAGCAAAATTAAAAGAAGCTGGAATTGCTACAGGAGTGTATTATCCAGTACCATTACATCTTCAAAAGGTTTATAAAAGCTTAGGATATAAAGAAGGAGATATGCCAGTATCAGAATATTTATCACATAGAACCTTTGCTATACCTGTATATCCAGAATTAACTAAAGAACAAGTTGATTATGTAATACAAAACTTAAAATAAGAAATTGCTATGCAATTTTTATAGTTCACAGTTTACGATTTACAATTCATAGTTATGGATAGAACTACTACGTAGTTTCTAAAATTATGAATTTGTGACGTAATTAAAACTGTGAACTGAATAAAGCTGTGGACTAAATAAGATTGTGAATTGTGCACTGAACACTGTGAACTGAATGAAACTGTGCACTGTGAACTGAATAAAGGGAGGAATATTAATGTCAGTTTTAAAGGATGAATTATTACAAAAAATAAATAATAAAATAGCAAAAGTTGGTGTAGTAGGACTAGGTTATGTTGGATTACCTTTGGCAGTTGAAAAAGCAAATGCAGGATATCAAACAATTGGTTTTGATGTTCAAGATCAAAAGGTAGAAATGGTTAATAATGGACAAAACTACATTGGAGATGTTGTAGATGCAGAATTGAAAGAATTAACAGAAAAGGGTCTTTTAAAGGCAACTACAGATTTTAGTTTTATAAAAGATGTAGATACAGTATGTATTTGCGTACCAACTCCACTTGATTTATATAAGCAACCAGATTTATCATATGTTGTAAATTCAACAAAGGATGTTGCAAAGTATTTACATAAAGGTATGATAGTAATATTAGAAAGTACTACTTATCCAGGAACAACTGAGGAAGTACTTAAACCAATATTAGAAGAAAGTGGATTAAAATGTGGAGAAGATTTCTTCTTAGCCTTTTCTCCAGAAAGAGTAGATCCAGGTAATAAGAGCTACAACACTAAAAATACTCCAAAGGTAGTTGGTGGATGTACTGAAGAATGTACAGAAATAGCAGCTGCTTTATATGAAAATGTATTAGAAGGAGATATCCATAAAGTTTCTTCACCAGCAGTAGCTGAAATGGAAAAGATTTTAGAAAATACATTTAGAAATATAAATATAGGTTTAGCAAATGAAATGGCTATTCTTTGTAATAGAATGGGAATTGATGTATGGGAAGTTATAGATGCTGCTAAAACTAAGCCATATGGATTTATGCCATTTTACCCAGGTCCAGGACTTGGTGGGCACTGTATTCCATTAGATCCTTTCTACTTAGAATGGAAAGCTAAAGAATATGACTATCATACTAAGCTTATAGAAACGTCAGGAATTATCAATGATTCTATGCCTGATTTTGTTTTAGAAAATATCATGAAGATATTAAATAAACAAAAGAAAGCTTTAAATGGATCAAAAGTATTAGTTATGGGATTAGCATACAAGAATGATATTGATGACTATAGAGAATCACCATCATTTAAAGTTATAGAATTATTAGAAAAAAACGGTGCAGAAATTATAGTTAACGATCCTTTCTGTGATACAGCAAAATATAAAGGTAAAACTTACTATTCAGTAGACTGGAAAGAAGTTATCGATGAATCTGATATGGTAGTTATAACAACAGGCCATAGCGTTTATGATTATGACCAAATAGTAGATAGAGCTAAAGTTGTTTACGATACAAGAAATGCAACAAAAGAAGTTGTTAATAATAGAGAAAAAATTTATAAATTATAATTTTATAAAGCATGATTTTATATAAAATCATGCTTTATAAATAAAATAAGAAAAAATAAAAATTTGGCAGGAGAACAGGAGAATATTAATGAAAAATATATTATTGATTTCGTATTTTTACCCTCCTTCAGGAGGACCTGCTGTACAAAGAAATCTTAAACTAACAAAGTATTTATCTAAACTTAACTGTAAAGTAAATGTTTTGACTACTGACATTGGATCATATAAGGTTATAGATAAAGCTTTAGAAAAAGAAATTCCTAAAGAAGTAAATGTACATAGAATTAAGTTTTGGGATTACAATAAATTATTTGGTAAAAATAAAATTTTGAATAAGTTTTTAGCATTAATAAATGTAATTTTGAACTTACCTGATAATAAAGTTTTTTGGAATAAAAAACTTTATAAAAAATTAGACGAAATAATAATCTCAGAGAAGATTGATACTGTTATTATATCAATACCACCATATAGTACTTCACTCTTATCTAAGCGTATAAGGAAAAAATTTAATATACAAGTAATTATAGATTATAGAGATCCATGGGTTCATAGTCCGATGCAAAGATTTTTACCAGGATACAAATTTATAAATAAAAAATTAGAAGCGTCTGTGTTAAATAATGTTGATGGAATTGTATCAGTTTCAAAACCAATAATTGATAAAATAAAAAATGAATATAAATTTCATAGAAAAGCAACAGTTATACCTAATGGTTATGATGAAGAAGCTATAATTGATAAGTATGTCACTAATAATGAAAAATTCACACTTACTTTTATAGGGAATTTTTCTGTTAAAAACAATCCTACAACCCTTATAAAGGCAATTGATGAGTGTGTGCATGAAGGAAAGATTGACAAGAATAAAATTAATCTTGTTTTTGTTGGAAATAATAATTTATATTGCATTAGAGATTATATAGAATGCACTGGATATTTATCACATAGTAAGATTTTTGATTATACTAGAAATACTGATGCATTATTATTAGTTTTAAATTCTAATAATAATAAGGGAACTTATAGTGGAAAACTATTTGAGTATATTGTTAGTAATAAACCTATTTTAGCTTTGATACCAAAAAATGGAGTAGCTGCAAATCTTATAATGGAAACTAACACAGGATATATTGCAGAGGAAAATGATATAAATGAAATAAAAGATGTTCTAATATATATGTATGAAAAGTGGCAAAATAAATCATTAGAAATTAATTGCGATTATGAAAAAATATCTAAATACTCTAGGTTAGAATTGACTAAAAAATTATTAGAATTTATTAATGATAGGAATGAGGTGTAAAAATGAGAGTTGGAATAGTATGGCAAAGTGAGTATCCTTGGGATGTTAGAATAGATAAGATGGTAAGAAGCATGATAAAGCAAGGATATGATGTGTCTATATTAGCAACCAATAAGTTTAATAAAGACGAGCATGAGAAGTATTTAGGAGCTGATGTTATAAGATTACCTAAAAGTAGCTCTAGACTAAAAAATAAACTGATAAATTTACCTTTATTCTTTAATCCATATTATATAACAAGAATAAAAAAACTTATTGATGATAAGAATCTAGATATATTGATAGTAAGGGATTTACCATTAATGCTAGCCGGTAAATATGCAATAAAATTAAGTAAAAAGAAAGTAAAATTAGTATTTGACATGGCAGAGGATTATCCAGCAACATTTAAGGTTATGGAGAATAAATCCTTAGTTGAAAAGGTAATTTTAAAAAATTATAAACTTGCTAGAATTTTAGAAAAAGGCTCAATAAATATAAGTGACATGATAATAACAGTTGTAGAAGAATCGGCAGAAAGAGTTAAGAGAATAAATGAATCTAAAAAAGTTATAGTTATAAGTAATACACCTGATGAAAGTTTTTATAATGATAATATAAGTATGAACATTATGAATAAATTTTCAAACAACTTCAATATTGTCTATGAAGGGAATTTTGGTAAAAAAAGAGGGCTTGAAACTTCTATAGATGCATTACAAATTTTAAATAAGAAAATAAAGAATGTAAAAGTAGTATTAGTTGGTGGAAAAGATGAAGAAATAGACTATATAAAAAAATATGCTGAAAAAATAGGAGTAATAGATAATCTTATATGTACAGGAAAAGTACCATATAGTGATTTAGCCAAGTATGTTAATGTAGCAGATATTGGCATGGTTCCACATTTGAAGTGTGATCATACAGAGACAACAATACCAAATAAGTTATTTGACTATATGTGCCTTGGAAAACCAGTTTTAGTATCTGATGTGGCTCCATTAAAGAGAATTGTAGAAGAAACAAATAGTGGAAAAGTCTTTGATTGGTCAGACTGTAATGATTTTGCAGAAAAGGTTATTGAAATAATAGAAAATAAAGAAGAATACTCTAAAAATTCAATTAAGGCATTTGAAGAAAAATATTCATGGAAGCATGACGAGAAGGTTTTAATAAAAGAATTAGAAGAATTATATAAAAATATATAAAAAGGTTTTGATAATATGAATTTAAATATTACTAATTTAATTATTGATAAAAATTTAAAAGTAAGAGATGCTCTTAAGCAGCTAGATAAAGAGGCAAAAGGATTTTTAGCTGTGGTTGATAATGATAATAAAATTATCGGAAGTATTACCGATGGAGATATTAGACGGTGGATACTTAAAAATGGCAGTTTAGATAAAGATGTCACAAATGTCATGAATAAAGATCCTAAAAAAATCATTAAAGGTGAAGAGAGTAATGCTAAAAATGTTATGCTTAAGTATTCAATAAAGGCATTGCCAGTTATTAATGAAAAAAAAGAAATAATAGATATATTATTTAGTGATGAAATTTTTAGCAATAAATCCAAAAGCAATGCACTTAGTAATATTCCTGTAGTAATAATGGCGGGGGGATTAGGAAGTAGATTATATCCATACACAAAAATTTTACCTAAACCACTTATACCTATTGGAGACACTCCTATAGTAGAAAGAATAATTAATAAATTTGTTGATTTTGGAGTGAGTAATTTTTATTTAACTGTGAATTATAAAAAGAATATGATTAAGTCATATTTTAATGAATTAAATACAGAATATAATATAAATTATGTTGAAGAGGATAAGCCATTAGGTACAGGTGGAAGTTTATACTTATTGAAGGATAAAATATATGATACATTCTTTGTCTCAAATTGTGATATTTTAATAGAATGTGATTATGAAAGCATATATAGACACCATAAAGAACGAGGTAACAAAGTAACAGTTGTTGCATCAGTAAAAAACTTTACTATTCCTTATGGAGTTTTTAACCTTAATGATAAGGGTGATATAGATAATATACAAGAGAAGCCAGAGTATAGTTTTTTAATAAATACTGGTATGTATGTTATTGAGCCAGATGTTATAGGAGATATTCCAAATGATGAGTTTTATAATCTACCGGATATTATAGAAAAGTATATGGATAAAGGACAAAAAGTTGGAGTTTATCCAATTAGTGAATCATCATGGATGGATATGGGACAAATTAGTGAGATGAAAGACATGATAAATAGATTATCTGATAAAGAACAAATTTAGAAATAGGAGTGAATTCAATGAATTTAAAAGGAAAAAAAGTGTTGGTAACAGGAGCAGAGGGCTTTATAGGAAGTCATTTGACAGAAAGACTAATTGAGTTAGGTGCAGATGTTACAGCATTAGTTCAATATAATTCATTTAATAACTGGGGATGGATTGATACATTTGACAAAAATATATTAAAAGATTTAAAAGTTGAAACTGGTGATATAAGAGAATTAGATGGAATGAATAGAATAATAAAAGGTCAGGAAGTGGTATTTCACTTAGCAGCATTAATTGCAATACCATATTCATATTTATCACCAATGGCTTACGTGAGAACAAATGTTGAGGGTACAACTAATGTTTTAGAAGCTTGTAGAAATCATGATGTTCAAAAGATTATACATACATCTACATCTGAAACTTACGGTACTGCATTATATGTACCAATTGATGAAAAACATCCAATGCAAGGTCAATCACCGTATTCAGCATCAAAAATAGGTGCAGATAAAATGGCTGAAAGTTTTTATAAGTCATTTAATATGCCAATAGCAACTATAAGACCGTTTAATACATATGGACCTAGACAGTCTGCAAGGGCGGTAATACCTACTATTATTTCACAGATACTAGATGGTAAAAGAGAAATTAAACTTGGAAGTTTGACACCAACAAGAGATTTTAACTATGTAAAAGATACTGCAGAAGCATTTGTAAAGATAGCAGAATCTGATAATACAATAGGTGAAATTATAAATGCAGGATCTAATTATGAAATAAGTATTGGAGATACTGTAAAGAAAATCATAGATATAATAGGATCAGATGTTAAAATTTTATGTGATGATCAAAGAATAAGACCAGATAAAAGTGAAGTTAATAGATTATGGGCAGATAATACTAAAATTAAGGAATTAACTGGATGGGCTCCTCAATATAGTATAGATGATGGATTGAGAGAAACTATTGATTGGATAAGAAATAATCTTAATCATTTTAAAACAGATATATATAATGTGTAATTTATTTTATTAATAAGAGTAAAATTATAATAGAGAGGTGAATTTTATGATACCTTTATGTGTACCAGAAGTTAGAGGAAATGAATGGAAGTATATTAAAGAATGTTTAGATACTAATTGGGTATCCTCAGTAGGAAGCTATGTAGATAAGTTCGAAGAGGATTTTGCTAAGTATTTAGGATCAGAATCTGCGGTTGTAACAATGAATGGAACAGCAGCACTTCAATTAGCTATGAGTACATTAGGAATAGGTGATGGAGATGAAGTTATAGTGCCTTCAATGACTTTTATATCATCTGTAAACTCAATAAAATACACTGGAGCAGAACCGGTGTTTGTAGATGTGTGTAGAGATACATATGTTATGGATGTAAATAAGGTTGAAGAATTGATAACACATAAAACTAAAGCAATAATGCCAGTTCATATTTATGGATATCCAGTAGATATGGATAAATTATGCGAATTAGCGAAAAAACACAATCTTTATGTAATAGAGGATGCTACGGAAGCATTAGGTACTACTTATAAAGGTAAGATGGTTGGAAATATCGGAGATATTGGTTGTTTTAGTTTTAATGGAAATAAATTGATTACAACTGGAGCTGGCGGTATGTTAGTTACTAATAATAAAGAAGTTGCTAAAAGAGCTAAGTATTTATCCAACCAAACAAAAACTATTATGGAAAATGGAGCTATGTATCACGAAGAAATAGGGTTTAATTTTAGAATGCCTAATATTTTAGCTGCTATGGGTGTTGCACAGTTAGAGATGGTACCAGAATATCTTAATTCTAAAAGGAAAAATGCAGAGCTATATAATAAAATGTTATCAGGAATAAGTGGAATTGAATTAGTAAAACAAGATGATAATATAAATAATAGCTATTGGTTATATTCACTTTTAGTAACTGAAAATTTTAAGGTTTCAAGAGATGAGTTAATTAAAATTTTGCAAAATAATGGTATAGCATCAAGACCATTTTTTATGCTAGTACATAAAATGAATCCTTACCGTAAATGTAGATATGGGGATATGACAAATAGTGAATATCTAGAGAAACATGGCATAAACTTGCCAAGTTCAGTGAGTCTAAAAGAAGATGAAATAATTAAGATATGCAAAGTTATAAAAAGTATATGTTAATTTATTCTATAGTATAATTTTATTAAATTTGAGTGGATTTTTTTGTGAAATCCACTTTTTCTATAAATTCAATCTAAATGCAATAATTAAATTTATGTTAAGTTATACTATTTTATATAATGATGATATATAATAATGATATTAAAAAATTCAGCTGTTTGCTAATATAGAAAGTATTTTACAATAATTCATAATATAGAAAAATTGAAGAATAACAGAAGAAATGATAGAAATTATATAGTATCAGCTTATGAGACAGAAATAAATCCATATTGGACTAATTTATCAAGATGTAAAAAGTATATTTATTAATATAAAGATAAATAATTTGAAGGGAAATATAAGCTTAAAGTCTATTAAAAATTATAAAAAGGATTTAGTAATATTAAAATCTAATGAGACTAAATTTTTAAACAAAGGCAAAAGAAAGTTTATATAATTGTAGGTGGAATATGTCTAGCAAAATGAGGTTATTAAAAAGTTCTGGTATTTACAGTTTAGTACAAATATTACAAAAATGTATAGGGTTATTTTTGATACCAGTTTACACATCATTGTTATCACCGGATGAAAAAGGAATTACAGATGTTATCACTCCAATAGTTGCTTTTTTAAGTATATTTTATAGCTTGTCATTAAATTCTGCTGTAATAAGATTTTATGTTGATTATAAAGATGATGAAAAAAAGTTGAAGGATTTTTGGGGTACTTGCATTTCATTTGTGATTATTAATAGTTTAGTGTTGACTACAATTATCATTGTTTTCAAAAAAATATTAATAATGCCTCTAGTAGGTGAAATCGAATTTTATCCATATGTATTTTTAGGTATAATATCTATAACTTTTAATCCTATTTATACTATTTTCCAAAGTACACTACAAGCGAAGGAAGAAAGTAGAAAGTATGCTAGTAATAATTTATTATACTTTATTGTTAATTTGGCGCTAAATTTAATATTTATAGTTGGATTTAGATTAGGAGCGTTAGGTTCATTATTGGCATTGGCACTTACAGATACCATATTTTTTATATATACAGTAAGAGTATTTTTACCTAAAGTTACTTTAAAAGTTAACAAAGAGTACTTAGGGCAGGGATTAAAATATTCATTACCATTATTACCACATACTCTTTCAGGGTGGGCTGTTTCCATGATAGATAGATTATTTATAAATGGAATAGTAAGTAGAGCTGCAACATCAATTTATTCTACAGCAGCACAGTTTGGTAATATTATTAATGTTTTAACATCAGCAATAAATCAAGCATATGTACCATGGTTTTTTGAACGGATGAAAGAAAAGGAAAAAAATGAAGATGAAATAATATCCATGGCTGAGACATTGACTATAGTATATTGTTTTATGGCGATGGGAATGTCACTTTTTGGTCCTGAAATATTTAAATTAGTAGTGAATGAAAGATATTATGAAGGATGGAAAGTAATACCTTTTATAAGCTTTGCATTTGTATTTAATGGAATATATTACTTTTTTGTAAATCCATTGTTTTACAATAAAAGAGGAATTAAATTTATTGCAATTGGAACTTTTTCAGGAGCACTATTAAACTCTATTTTGAATATTTTATTAATTCCTTATTTTGGAGGAGTAGGAGCCGGAGTTGCAAGCTTGTTATCAATGATAATATCATGTATATTAATATATTTTATATCTAAAAAAATAGAGCCTTTAAAATTTAATATTATAAAGATGTTTTCAATTGCATTTTTATTTTTATTTATATCATTAAGTGCTTTTAAAATTCCAAGTGATAAATTAATTGTTTCTATAATAATAAAATCAATAATAGTAATAATTTTATTGCTTATAATACTTGCATTGAACTATAATGCAGTAAAGCAAATATATAATAGTTTAAAAAAGACTAAAAAATTATAAAGAAAATAAGGTATAAAAATATATATTTTACTGTGTCTCAAAACAGTGAAAGTTAGAAATATTAAGTTTATAGACATATTAAATTGGTAGTAGTATAATTAAAAATGTCATAAATAATAGAACTTTGTTAAATATAATCTTGGAGGAAGAAAGATGAGATATCTAAAAACAGTATTACTAATGGTGATAGATGCATTTTTAATTAATATGTCATATTTAATAGCCATTAATATTACTTCATCTGATGAATTTACTAAAATAGCAACTATATATATGCATGATTTCATAATTGTTAGTTGTATATTTATAGTTTCATTTTATATATTTAGACTTTACAACTCGTTGTGGGATTTAACAGGAACAGATGAATTTATTTTAGGAGTAGCAGGAGGAGCTTTAGCAGGTATTCTATCTATAGGGTACACTAGATTTATTGGAGCTACTATTCCTATAAATATATGTGTAATAGGAACAGTATTAACTATATGCTTTGTGATAGGCTTAAGAATTCTATATAGAATATATAGAAGGACATTGCTATATATACCATATAAAAATTCTCCGGATCAAAAAAGAGTAATGATAGTTGGGGCTGGATCAGCAGGAACTATGATAATAAATGAAATGTTGTCAAGAAGAGAATTGAAATATAACCCAGTTGTATTAATTGATGATGATCGATATAAAATTGGAAAAAGAATATCTGGTATTAAGGTTGAGGGTAATAGAAGTGATATACCTCATTTAGCTAAGGAAAAAGAAATAGATGTTATTCTTATAGCAATACCTACATTAGATTCAAAAAATAAAAATGAGATAATAGAAATATGTACTAAAGCACATTGTAAGGTTCAAATAATTCCTGGGATGTTTGAAATTATATCAGGAGAAGCTACAGTTAGTAAAATTAAAGATGTGGAGTTAGAGGATTTATTAGGTAGGGATCCTGTAACATTAGATAGTAATGGTATATCAAATTATATATTTGACAAAACAATTCTAGTTACTGGTGGTGGAGGGTCTATAGGTTCAGAATTATGTAGACAAATATCAGTATTTAAACCAAAAACATTAATAATATTTGATATATATGAAAATAATGCCTATGATATACAAAATGAATTAAAGTATAAATATCCTAAATTAAATTTGATTACATTAATAGGATCAGTAAGAGATGAAGAGAGATTAGAGGAAATATTCAAATATTATAAAATAGATGTTGTGTTTCATGCAGCAGCACACAAGCATGTGCCATTAATGGAAGACAGTCCAAAAGAAGCTATAAAAAATAATGTATTTGGAACATATAATCTAGCAAAATTATCAGATAAGTATAAAGTAAAGAAATTTGTTCTAATATCAACAGATAAGGCTGTAAATCCTACAAATGTTATGGGAACCACTAAAAGATTGTGCGAGATGATTGTGCAAGCTATAAATGAAATTAGTGATACAGAGTTCGTCGCGGTGAGATTTGGTAATGTACTAGGAAGTAATGGTTCAGTAATACCATTGTTTAAAAAACAAATATCAGAGGGAGGACCGGTAACTGTTACCCATAAAAATATAACAAGATTTTTTATGTTAATCCCCGAAGCAGCACAATTAGTTTTACAAGCAGGAGCCTTTGCTAAAGGTGGAGAGATATTTGTTTTAGATATGGGTAATCCTGTTAAAATATATGATTTAGCAGAAGATTTAATAAGATTATCTGGTTTAGAGCCGAATAAAGACATTAAAATAGAAATTACTGGACTTAGACCAGGTGAAAAATTATATGAAGAATTACTAATGAGTGAAGAAGGATTAAGAGATACTGCCCATAATAAAATTTATATAGGAAATCCTACTTTTACAGATATAGTAGAATTAGAGGATAAATTAGTTCAATTAAAAGGGCTTCTTAATGAATGTGATATTCAGAAAATCAAATATAAGCTTCATGAGATAGTTCCTACATATAATGTAGGCGGGAATTCAGAAGTAGCATTAGGAAAAGAAGAGTAGTGATATGATGAATGAGGTTAATATAATTAATAATGAAATCAATATTATGTATAATGGAAATTTGATAAAAGTTGATGATATTATTAAAAATAGAAATATAGAAAATGAGCTAAAAGAAATAATTGGAAATTTGGAAAAGAATTGGAATATTGAAGAATTATACAGTTTTAATGATTTAAAACTGTATAGTTTTTATAGAAGTACATTATGTAACAATATAAAAGAGTTTTTAAAAGCATTTAGTACTATTGAGGCTATAATTAATGAGTTTGGAGATAATATAATTATTAACACTGACAATATTGAATTTTATAGAATAGCAACTGAAATATTTAATGTTAAATGTTATAAGGTAGACTCAAAGTCAGTAAAAAGTAGTAAATATAGTTTGAAAAATATATTAAGAATCCTTAAGGGATTTATTTCTTTTATAAAAATATATTTAAAAAGAAATAAGGAAAATATATTAGCGATAACACAAGCGGCTGATATTAGTCAAATAACAATTAATAATGAAATAAAATATTACGATGTTCAATATGGTAAAGTTTTGGAGGAGCTTTCTAAAAATACAAATGTTATAAAGCTTCAGTTATTAAATAATAATGATATTATAAAAAAAGCAAGTTTTTTAGGAAACGAATTCATTCCATATGAATGTTTTTTAATTTTAAAACGAATTTTAAGAAAGAAATTTTCAAAGTATAATAATAAAATCGAAAATCAACTATATAAACTAGAAAGTTATAAATTAGAAATAAGTAAATCACATAATGTGAGTGAATTTTTTTATAAAGAATATTTAAAAAATCTTGAAGCAATATACATTAACTATGCCATGGAAATAGAGACTGCAAGTTATTTTGGAAAAAAATTAAACATAAGTAAGTTAATTGCCACTAATGAAGCAGATCGAGCTAGATGTTTTATAGTTGGGGCAAACAAGTTGGGAGTACCTACATTTGGAATACAACATGGAATAATTTCAGATGTATCATATGCATACTTTACTCCAACTAATCAAAGAATATTAGTTCCAACAATGACATTTTTATGGGGAAAATCCTTTCAAGATATATTATTAAAAACTAATGTATATTCTTTAGATAATACAAAGATAGCAGGACAAAGTAGAACAGACTTCTTAATTGAGAAAGCAAATTTATCGAATATAAATAGAAGTAATACTAAGAAGATACTATATGCTACTCAACCTATAGATGATTTGACTTATGAGGCTACAAATATACTTTTTGAATCTATTAAAGATTTAGATAATATAGAGGTATTAATTAAACTGCATCCAAATGATTCTAATAAAGAATATTATTATAGTATGATGAAGAAGTATAACTATGATAATATAAGAGTTGAAAAGGAAATTGATTTATATGATGCTATAATATGGTGTGATTTAATATTTACAGTTCATTCTACTGTAGTACTTGATGGAGCTATTCTTAGAAAGCCTTCAGTATGCTGTTTATTAAAAAATTATTATGATCAAGGAGATTTTGTTAAAAATAATATTTCTTATGGGATAAGTACATCAAATGAATTAAGAGAAATTCTAGAAAATAATGAGTTAGAGATAGATTATGATATTATAGATAATAATGTATTTTCACCAGATGGAAATGTTTATATAAGGATTATTAATACAATTAATAGCATTTAAGAAGGGGGTAAATATGAATAATAAAGAGAAATATTATAAGTTTTGTATAGAGAATAATATAGAAATATTTTCGCAACCTTGGTGGCTTGATATAACATCAGGAGAAGATAAATGGGATGTATTATTAGTTGAAAAAGGTGGAAGTATCCAAGGAGCATTACCTTATAGTTTTAATAGAAAGAAAAATACAATTAGTATATCTCAAGCTTCACTTACTCCTAGAAATGGAATATTACTTAATTATCCTAAAAATCAGAAATTAACAAGTAAAGTTTCCTTTGAAAGAAAAGTGATAAAAGAATTAATTGAGGAATTAGAGAATTTGGATTTAACAAATTATAATCAAAATTATAATTATAATTTTAATAACTGGCTTCCATTATATTGGAATGGCTTTAAACAGACAACCAGATATAGTTATATTATAAATTATGATAGTAAATGGGATGAAAAAGATATAGATAGCGCTACAAGAAATCTAATAAGAAAAGCAGAAAAGTTTGTGAGTATATCTGAAAATATAAGCATAGAAGAATTTTATAAAATAAATACTATGACTTATTCTAGAAAAGGAATGGTAAACCCATATTCTATGGATTTAGTAAAAAGGCTAGATAATGAATGTGTTAGTCGAAATTGCAGAAAAATTTTGTGTGCTAAAGATAATGAGGGCAATATACATGCAGCAATATATCTGGTATGGGATAATAATAGTGTATATTATTTAATGGGTGGAGTTAGTCCAGAGTTTAAATCAACTAATGCAACATCTATGTTATTATTAAATGCTATAAAATTTTCGTTAGAAAATGAATTAGATTTTGACTTTGAAGGAAGTATGATAGAAAGTATTGAAAAATTCTTTAGTTCTTTTGGTGCTGTAAGAAAAGAATATTATAATATAAGTAAAGGATATAAGGTGAATTTTAGAAGTATTATTAGTGATGTTATTAATAATTCTAAAAGTTTAAGAAGAATTATAAAGAGAAGGTAATATTATATGATATACATAAAAACATGCTTAGAATTATATGAGAAGCAAACATTATACTCATTAGAATCTCTATTAAGAACTATTGGATTTGATTATAAGA
>JAQCTH010000051.1:0-201 GCA_027686065.1 Clostridiaceae bacterium AF10-41 | reverse complement strand
AGCTTTAAAAAAGAAATTTATAGTCAAATAATAATAAAGAATTATCAAAAGTTATTTAAAGTAGGTTATAAAACTAAAGATTCATTACCTAAAAAAGTTTGTAAAACTGAAGAGTTAGTTAGTTTTTTCTCAGATGATATTGATTATAATTATGATGTAATAGATAATTTGATTTTAGTAAATTTTGATATAGTATCAGAT
>JAQCTH010000050.1:26606-28424 GCA_027686065.1 Clostridiaceae bacterium AF10-41 | reverse complement strand
AAAATATTAGATTTATAGATAAGCTATACTATGGCTTAGGAGTAATATCACTGATTTTATTAATCATTAGTAATAATAATCTAATAAATAGATTAAAAAATATTTCATTATATACAGGAACCCTACAAGAAAGGCTTCTTATATATGGAGATTCAATAAAAAGTATTATAAAGAATCCTTTAGGTAATGGAATAAATATGTTTCAATATAAATCATTTGATAATGCAACAGCTTTTTATGATGTTAAGTATATACATAATTCCTATTTGCAAGTTGCATATGATACAGGTATAGTAAATGCCTTAATATTTATTACAGTAATTATTTTAGGGTTAATGATGTTAATTAAAAGTAAGAGTAAGCACAAATTTTCTTTAATATTATCGTATGGAACTATATTATTACATTCATTATTAGATTTTGATTTATCTTTTAGTACCTTTCCAATAATTTTTGTTATGTTAGTGGCATTAGGACACATAAGAGATGGAGAAAATAAGAAAGACAAAATAGTATATGAAGACAATAAAAAACAAGCTTTTAATTTAAGTAAGTATTTATATATATCAATAGCTAGTATTTCTATTTACCTTATAATTTTTGAGACAAGTATAGTAATTGGAAATTACTTTATAGATACCAATTCAAATTTATCAGATAAGATTTTCAGTTTTTCAAATAATATTTCCTTTAAAAGAGATTATAGAGGGTATTTTAATAAAGCTAAAGCAAATAAAAATCTATATGATGAAAGCAAAGATGAAAATTACTTAAAAGAAGGTATCTCACTATTAGAAGATAGCAAAGAAATTAATCCTTTTGATCCAATGGTAATATGGAATCTTTCTTATTTACATGAAGCTTTAGGACAAAATGAAACTGCACTAAATCTTAGTGAAGAGGTTTTAGAAAGAGAAAGATTTTATCCAGCAGCATATATAAAGCAATATGATTATTTAATGAAACTTTATGGAGAAACTAATGATGAAAAGTACCAAAATAAAATTAGGGACTTAGAGGCTACTTATTATAAAAGCTATGAAGAATTAAATAAAAAAGCTAAATATATGAATAATCAACTACAAGAAAATTTTGATGATATTAGAGATAAAAATATAGACTATAATATATTATTAAATAAAAAATATGAAAACAAAATAAAATACTTCAATCAAGAAGATGAAAAGTGGGCAAGATATCCATACAAAACTGATAGTAATCCATTAGGTGAAACAGGGTGTGGGGTAACAGCTATGGCGATGATACAGTCAACCATAAAAGAAAAAGAAATAACTCCAATTGAAATGGCAGAGTTTTCAATAGAAAATGGATATTGTAATAATAATACTGAAGTAGAGTTCTTTGATAATGTAGTAAAAGATGAAAGATATAAGTTAAATGTAGAAAAATTCAATAGCGATGAAATATCAAAAGTAAAAAGACTTGTAAGCGATGGGAAGCATATAGCAGTTGCATTAATGAGACAAGGGGACTTTACAACAGAAGGCCATTACTTAGTTTTATATGGAATTGAAACTATAAATGGAATAAATTATTTTAATGCTTTAGATAGTAATAAAGACAACAATAATTATATAGATAATGGGAATATAATTTATAATAATCCTAAAGATGGATTTATAAAAGTTAAATCAAGTTTATTTTTAGAACAATGCATTCAATTTTGGGTTTATAGTATTTAAATGAACACTTGTTTTAGATTGCGAATATAAAGGCTAAGATAAATAGATATGTTTCATAAGCCAAATAGCTACGCAAAGAAGTACTAGGCTCGGGAGAACTACTATGCCAAGAGTT
>JAQCTH010000050.1:0-26596 GCA_027686065.1 Clostridiaceae bacterium AF10-41 | reverse complement strand
GTTACTTTATTCCAAAAACTGCAAACTGTGAATTGTACACTGTGAACTAAATAAATTGCTTCGCAATTTATGCAAAAATTTTCATTTTAAATTATTAAACTTTAGGGTATAATGAATAACTAGAGAAATAGAGATAAGGCACAATCAAATAAATAATAGACCAGTATGCTAGCCTATTTTGCGTAATACTGCGTCAGTAAATTTTTAGATAACTACCAGTATCTGCAAATTTACTTCCTTGTCTTACACAAAATATTCGTCGCATCTTTGGTTTATTATTTATTTTCATGTGCCTAAAACTTAATTTTAAGGAGGAAGCTACTTTGGCAGATTACATAAATGAAATAGAAAAAAGAAGAACCTTTGCTATTATATCCCATCCAGATGCAGGTAAAACAACATTAACAGAAAAGTTCTTACTATATGGAGGAGCAATAAGACTTGCAGGTTCAGTTAAAGCAAGAAAGGCTTCTACACATGCAGTATCAGACTGGATGGAAATAGAAAAGCAAAGAGGGATTTCAGTTACTTCCTCAGTAATGCAATTTAATTATAGAGGACATTGTATAAACATATTAGATACACCAGGGCACCAAGACTTCTCAGAAGATACATATAGAACTCTTATGGCAGCAGATAGTGCTGTAATGGTAGTAGATGGAGCAAAGGGTATAGAAGATCAAACAAGAAAGCTATTCCATGTTGCATCTCTTAGAGAAATGCCTATATTTACATTTATAAATAAGATGGATAGAGAATCAAAAGATCCATTTGGATTATTAGAAGAAATAGAAAATGAACTTGGAATAAAAACATATCCAATGAACTGGCCAATAGGTTCTGGTAAAGAATTTAAAGGTGTTTATGAAAGAGATAACAATAGAATTATAGCCTTTTCAGCAGGAAATCATGGGCAAAATGCAGTAGAGGCAGTTGAAGGCTCAGTAGATGACCCAAGATTTAGAGAAATACTAGGGGAAGCTCTTCATGATAAGTTAATGGAAGATATAGAGCTTTTAGATATAGCTGGAGATGATTTACACATAGAAAAAGTAAAATCAGGAGAATTAACACCAGTATTCTTTGGATCAGCTTTAACAAACTTTGGTGTTGAACCATTCTTAGAGCACTTCTTAGAAATGACTTCTGCACCATTACCAAGAAACTCAAGCATAGGAGAAATAGATCCATTTGATAAAAACTTCTCTGCTTTTGTATTCAAAATTCAAGCAAATATGAATAAGGCTCACAGAGACAGAATTGCATTCATGAGAATTTGCTCAGGTAAATTTGAAAAAGGTGAAGATGTTTATCATATGCAAGGTGGTAAGAAGATTAAACTTGCACAACCACAACAATTTATGGCTCAAGATAGAGAAATAGTTGAAGAAGCATATGCAGGAGATATAATTGGAGTATTTGATCCAGGTATATTCTCAATAGGAGACACTTTATGTGCCCCATCAAAGAAATTTAAATTCGAAGGTATTCCAACCTTTGCACCAGAACACTTTGCAAGAGTAAGACCAGTAGATACAATGAAAAGAAAGCAATTCGTAAAAGGTGTTACACAAATAGCTCAAGAAGGGGCAATCCAAGTATTTAGGGAACTATTTATAGGAATGGAAGAAATAATAGTTGGAGTTGTAGGTGTACTTCAATTTGAAGTTTTAGAATACAGACTAAAAAATGAATACAACGTTGATATTAAGATGGATAGACTTTCATTTAGATATGTAAGATGGATAGAAAATAAAGATATTGATATGGATAAGTTAAACTTAACTTCAGATACTAAAAAAGTTAAAGACTTTAAAGATAGAAATATACTTATATTCCAAAATGACTGGGGTATTAGCTGGGCATTAGATCACAACAAAGGATTAATATTATCTGGTGTTGGTAAAAGTGAAGAGTAGAATTACTTTATAGTAAATAAGGTACAATTTACTTCTGCTTTTTATTGGTAGTTAACGATAATTGGCTTTTAAGCAATAAGTTTTTGAATATAGTATATAGAGAGAATTATTTAAATATAATATATATTATATTTAAAAAGATACAATTAATGAGAATATTATCATTAATTGTATCTTTTTTTTTACAAATATTAAAAATATCTATATAAAATATTATAATTACTCCATATCGGTTGAAAAAATCATATAAAGTTGCTATTCTATATTGGAAGGGGAGGTGAGTATGTGTCATTAAGGAAAATAAAAAAGATAGTGGCGCAATTATTATTAGTAGCATTTATAGTACCAAACGTAAGTGCGAAAGCAGTAACAAACAATACAAATAATATAGTTATTGAAGAAACTAATAGTAAGCAAGAAGATTCAGTTACAGAAAAAACTAATAGTAAGCAAGAGGATTCACTTACAGAGGAAACTAATAAGACTGAAGAATTAGAAAATAAAGAGGATAGTGGGCAAGTTCAAGAAAAGATAGAAAATACAGAACAATCTACCAATAACTCAACTGATGGTTCTAGTGATTCTCTTAAAGGTACTAAGTACGGAAAAAGAAAGGCTATAAATACTAGAGTAAGGAGCTTTTCAGTAACATCACAAGAAGAAATTGATAGAGAAGAATTTAAATTAAAGCAAGAAGCTTTAGAAAACTTAGAAGTTTTAGAACCAATGACTGATATGCCATATGAATTAACAATAGCTAATTCAGATGGAAGTTTTGAGTTTGTAGATGCTTATGAAAACTTATCAGAAGCAGTAGATGCAGCTAATAATATGCCAGAGCAATCTTTACAAGCAACACAATTACCAGCAGTAATAAATTATTCTGGACAAGTTGTTTATTCAACAAATCAAATGGCAAGAATAATAAAATATAGTAATAATTCAATTATCAGTGGAACTGTAAATATGTATAAAGAACCTCAACTAACTAATGCTTTTACGTATGTTAATCCAGGATACATGGACGATGCACCAATATTAGATATAAGTGGTACATCAGCGAAGGTTATGATAAATGGTTATGACGGATGGATAAATAATAATACTGCATCTGGAACATATGACATGATAGTAGTACCATTAAATCAAGTTAAAAACCCAAGTTACTATAGTGTTTCAAGCGGTAATTTAAATCATTTCATAAGTTATGATTTAACAGGGGTTACAGGATTCACAAGGGTTTTAGGAAAGGCACCATCATATTTAAGAGAAGGTGTTAAGTACTTAAGTTATGATGGGATTTATTTCTATGATGGAAGTAACATGGAAGCAGCATTAAATACTGTTATCAATGATTATAAGTCAGGAGTTAGAAGTAATTCAGTTAATGCTAGTAATCCACATTATTTATATTATGGAAACTTACCATTTAGAAGTAAGACAATCTATTCAGCAGATGATTTAAACAATTATATAAATAATAATACTGCATCAAATTCAAAGCTTAGAAATTTAGGACAAGCTTTTAAAAATTGTGAAGAAATTTATGGTGTTAATGCTCTTTTAGCACTAAGTATAGCAATGAATGAATCTGCAAAGGGTGTATCAGAAATTGCTTTAACTAAAAACAACTTATTTGGGTTAAAAGCTTATGATTCAGCTCCAGGCGAATCAGCATCTACATTTGCAAGTCCATCTGATTCATTAGTAGATTTTACTAGAAACTATATTTCAAGAGGATATGCAGATCCTGCAGATTGGAGATACTTTGGAGGATTCCTTGGAAATAAAAATAGAGGAGCAAATGTAAAATATGCTTCAGATCCTTTCTGGGGAGAAAAAGCAGCAAGCTTTGCTTATGATGTAGATAAGTATTTATCAGGTGGAAGCCTAAAAGATACCAATGCTAATCAAATTGGAATGGCAAGATCAAATAATATTGTAATAAAGGGTGATGGTACATTATTATATAATGTTACTAATGATACTAATCAATATGGTGCATATATGAATACTCCATTTGTAATATCAGACCTTCAACAAGTTACTATAGACGGACAAAAATATTATCAAATATATCCAGAAAGAAATACGCCAGTAGGTAAAGGTGGAGCAGACAATAAATACCACGGTAACTATAATTGGAATGATAGAGGATATATAAACTCAGGTAATATTAGTTTAATAAATGTATTTACACCACCAGTTGAAGCTAAGTTTGGATCAGATAGATATGAAACAGCTGTAGAGCTAAGTAAAAGTTCATTTAATTCAGCAGAAACTATTGTTATTTCAGATGGATATGCTATACCAGATGGATTAACAGCAACACCTATTGCATCTTATCATAAGGGACCTTTATTATTAGTTGATTATAATAAAATACCATCAGTAACTCAAAATGAGATAAAGAGACTTGGTGCAAAAAATGTTATTATAGTAGGTGGAACTGGAGTTGTAACTCCAGCTATTGAAAACCAATTACGTAATTTAGGAATTACTAAGATTACAAGACTTGGTGGATTAGATAGATACGAGACAGCACTACAAGTTGCTAAGTATATTGATGAAAATCTATATGATGTAGAAAATATTGTGGTTGCTAATGGATATGGTGGACCAGATGCACTATCTATTGCTCCTGTTTCAGGAAGAGATAGGATGCCTATAATACTTGTTGATAATACTGTTATTCCAAATGATGTAAATGCTTGGCTTAAATCAGAAGATTTAAATAATGCATTTATAATAGGAGGAAGTGGAGTAGTTGGTGATAACGTACTAAACCAAATCAATGGAATGACTAAGCAAGATATATCAGGCAATAGATTAGGTGGTATTGATAGGTACGAAACAAATGCTAAGGTAATAGAAAGATTCTATGGAAACATTACAGAAAAAGTTTATGTAACAGAAGGAACACTATTAGCAGATGCATTAACAGCAGGACCAGTAGCATCACTTAATGAATCACCAGTAGTAATATCAGATTCTTTATTAACTTATAATCAAAAACAAGTTTTAAGCAGTAAGACCACTAATAGTATAGTACAAGTTGGTGGAATAGTTTATAAAGCAGTTAAAGATAATCTTAGAGAGCTACTAAGCAGAACTCAATAAGTTTATTAAATTTAAATATAAGAATGGAGTATATCTATTATGATTTAGATATACTCCATTTTATATTAAAGCGTGTAATTAGCTTGAACTTTAATATGTATAAATATATAATTGTACTTATACTGATAAAATCACGAAAGGGTTGAAAATAATGGATAATGTAAAAAAGATACCATTTTCTCCTCCAGATATAACTGAAGCAGAAATTAATGCAGTAGCAGAAGTCTTAAGATCAGGATGGATAACATCAGGACCGACACTTGCCAAATTCGAAGAAGAATTAGCTCAGTATTGTGAAGCAAATAAAGCAATAGCATTAAACAGTGCAACAGCAGCAATGGAGCTTATACTAAAAGTTTTTGATATTAAAGAAGGCGATGAAGTAATAACTACTCCATACACATATACAGCAACAGCAAGTGTAGCAATTCATAGAGGCATAAAGCCTATTTTTTGTGATGTAGCTAAAGACTCTTTTTTTATAGATTATGATAAAATTGGTGATTTAATAACAGAAAAAACCAAGGTGATTGTTCCCGTAGATTTTGCAGGGATACCTTGTGACTATTATAAAATTAAGAAGGTCTTAAAAGAGAAAAATAGAGAAGATATAATTATAATAGTAGATTCAGCTCATGCTTTTGGAGCAAAATATAAAGGGGAAAGAGTTGGAGCACAATGCGATTTCCACACATTTTCTTTCCATGCAGTTAAAAATTTCACAACAGCAGAAGGTGGAGCAATAACATATAATGATAATAATTTTAAAGGAAGAGAAAATCTATTCCAAGACTTTAAGTTTACATCATTACATGGACAATCAAAGGATGCATTATCAAAGATGAAGGCTGGAGCTTGGGACTATGATATAGTTACAGATGGATTTAAATGTAATATGACTGATATAAATGCTGCAATTGGTAGAGTTCAATTAACAAGATATGAAGATATGTTAAAGCATAGAAAAGAAATCTTTAATATATATACAAGAATTTTAGAAAAAGAAGACTTTTCCATAATACCAGTTACGGAGTATGGTGGGGGAACTGAAAGTTCATATCACATATACCCATTAAGGATAAAAGGATTCAATGAAGAAAAAAGAAATTTACTTGTGCAAAGATTAGCTGAAAAAGGAATAGCAACAAATGTTCATTTTAAGCCATTGCCAATGTTTACACTTTATAAAAATTTAGGCTATAAAATGGAAGACTATCCTAATGCATATGCACAATATGAAAATGAAATTTCACTACCTGTTTATAGCACATTAGCATTAAGTGATGTAGAGTATATTGCTACAGAACTAATTAGAGAAGTTAAGAATATATAAATTATAATAAAAATTATTATAACACAAAGAAACTATAACAAATTTAGAGTATTTCTTTATTTGGGATAGTTTTTTTTCGTAATATATACAAATTAATTCATTTATAAAGAGTTAAAACATATATAAAATAAAATATGTTTATAGTTTGTTAAAAAAGTTCAAAAAATATATATAAAATAGTAGATAATTAGGGACTTTTTTTGAAATATTTGTTAATATATAAATGTATTATTTAAAACAAGAATTAAAAAGGCAATTATATGAAAATGGTAGGTGTATTATATGAAGAAATATAGGTATTTAATAATACCAATAGTAGCTATTATTCTTTTTTCTTTCTCTTTTAATATGAGTATAAATAAAAAAGTTAAAATGATGTTAGAAAAAAAAGATTTAACAAGTATTAAACATACGTACAATCATTTAATAAAAGATAAGGGTGGAGTTTTAAAAGATACAATGCATGATGAAAATGATTTAATGTTATTAGGATCGTCAGAATTATCTTCACCTGTAAGTCAAAATCCAATTACATTTTTCCCTTTTAAAGGAGCTGAATATGACGTAAGCATTTATGGAAGGGCATATACTCAAACACTACAACATGCAACCATTATTAGCACTACAAAGAATATAATAGATAAGGATAAGATAGCAATTGTAATATCATCTCAATGGTTTGAAAGAGGAGATGGTATAGATGGAAGTAATTTTGTTGTCAATTTCTCAGAATTGCAATTTTATCAATTCTTTAAAAATAAAGATATAGGTAAAGAAAATAAGATTTATTATGCAAAGAGAATGTCAGAACTCTTAAAACAAAGTGGAGAATATGACGAAGAAAGCATATATGCAAATCTGTACTGTAAAGATAATTTTATAACTAAGTCTTTACTGACTATATTGAAGCCCTATTACAATTTAAAGACATATATGCTAGAAATAAGAGATAAAGTTCAAACTATAAAGGAAATTGAAAACTTAGCAGACAAGAAAGATATTGAATTTAGAAATATAAATTGGGAAGAAGAATATGAAAAAGCAAGAATAGAAGGATCTAGTAAAGTTACTAATAACGATATAAATGTAGATGATGAATACTATGATACATATTTAAGAGATAAATACGATACTTTAGAAGGAAAATGGGGAGATAGAAATTTATTAGAATCAAGAGAGTTAGAAGATTACAAATTTTTATTAAAAGTAAGTAATGAATTAGGTGCGAAACCACTTATTATACTAATGCCTGTTAATGCCTTATATTACGATCATCTTGGATGGACTGTAGAAGAAAGAACAAAATTTTATAGCACATTAGAATCTATTGCTAAAGAAAACGGATTTGATGTATTAAATTTACAAAATAAAGAATATGAAAAGTATTACTTAAGTGATGTAATGCATTTAGGATGGAAAGGTTGGTTAAATATAGATGAAGAAATGTATAAGTACTTTAATGAAAGATAAAAAAGAATTAATAGATTCATTAATTTTAACAGGGATATTAATAGCAATTTTTTTAATATTTATATTATCAACATTAAAGGATCTACCATTTATATATAATCAATTTTAGATTAAAATTAATTAATTTAGATAATAATAAAATATTAATAAAGTGATTAAGGAGAAATAGATATGGATATATTGCATAATGTAAAAAAGTATGCAAATGAAGGTCGCTTGGCAGTAATTTGTGATGGGGAACAACTAACTTATAATGAATTAGATAAAATGTCAGATGCAATAGCAACTTATTTTATAAAAGAATATAAAGAAAATAAGTCACCTATAGTAATACATGGTAATAAAGAAAACTTAATATTAGTTTTAATGCTTGGAGCTTTAAAATCAGGAAGAGCATATATACCATTAGATGTAACTTTTCCAGTTGAAAGAGTAAAACAGGTAATTGAAGAAGTTGAAGCTAAGATAGTAATAAATTTTACAGAAGAAGACCTAGGAATAGAGAAAGTATATAATAATACATCTATAGAAAATATAATAAGCAGTTTGATGGGACAAGTTGTTTCGGAAGAAAACTGGGTTAAAGATGATGAAAATGCATATATTTTATTTACATCAGGAAGTACGGGAAAACCAAAAGGAGTTCAAATAAGTAAGAATAACTTAGATTCATTTAATAATTGGTTTGGAAAATATATGAGCTTAGATGATAGCAGTGATGTTATGATGAATCAAGTGTCATATTCCTTTGATGTATCAGTTATACCTATATACTTAGGACTAATCTACGGAAAAACATTGAATAGTTTATCAAAGAAAACATTAGAAGATTTTAGACTTTTATTTTCAAATTTAAAGGAATCAAATATTAAAGAATGGGTATCAACACCAGCTCTTGCAGAGATGTGTATTAAAGATTCTAATTTTAATAGTAGTCTTATGCCAAACTTAAGAACATTCTTTTTTGCTGGAGAAGTACTTTCCAAAAAACTAATTAAAGAATTGATGGAAAGATTTGAAGGAGTAAGAATAATAAATGGATATGGTCCAACAGAAGGCACTGTATTATTATCAGCTATAGATGTTACAGAAAAAATGCTAGAAGATGAAAGATCTATTCCTATTGGATATCCTATGGATGGAGGAATACTAAAAATTGTAGACGATAAAGGAAATACTTTAAAAGATGGAGAAAAGGGAGAACTATTAGCATTAGGGAAAAGCATAAGTAAAGGATATTTTAATAATGAAGAAATGACAAATAAAGTATTCTTTTACGAAGAAGTTAATGGCGAAAGTTTAAGAGGATATAAGACTGGAGATTTAGCTTATTATGAAAATGGAATTATATATTATTGTGGTAGAAAAGATTTTCAAATAAAGCTTAATGGTTTTAGAATAGAACTTGAAGATATTGAAAATAACTTAAGAAAAGTATCTAATGTAAATAACTGTGTTGTATTTCCAGTATATAAGGATGAAAAAATATCTCATCTTTCTTCTTTTGTTACATTAAAAGAAGATAATGAATTAAGTAGTTTAAAAAATTCAATATTAATAAAGGATGAACTAAAAAAATATATACCTTCATATATGATTCCAAGAAACATAAAGGTTTTAAAGGAATTCCCAATAAACACAAATGGAAAAATTGATAGAAAGAAGCTTATGGAGGAACTTAGATAATGAAATTAGCACAGTATGGAGATTATTTATACCTATATATATTGTTGCTATCATTTATACCTGCAATAATATTAGGAGTAAAAGGCAAAAATATAAAGTCATATGGAGTACTTATATCCATATTGATGGTTGGCTTAATTATTGGAACTGGGAAATATAATTTAATACTATTTATTATGTTTATTTTAGGTGAATTTACAGTAATATATGGATATTTATTTATAAGAAAAAAGACTGACAATAAAATAATTTATTATTTAGCATTATTTTCATCAATGTTACCAGTTATTATAACAAAAACATCTGTATTTGTTAGCTTTGGGCCAATAGGATTTATCGGATTATCATACCTTAATTTTAAAGCAATACAAATGATAATCGAAATATATGATGGAGCAATAAAAGAAGTTAAATTTTCAACATTAGTTTACTTCTTATTATTCTTCCCTACACTAAGCTCAGGACCAATAGATAGATTTAGAAGGTTTGAAGAAGATTTAAACAAAAAAATAGAGCAAAAAGAATATCTAGAAGACTATTTATATATTGGACTTAGAAAAATAATAATAGGTCTTGGATATAAATTTGTCATAGCATACATAATTAATACTATGTGGATGATTAAAATACCAACAGAAATAACATTCTTAAATGGATTAAGTTATATGTATGCTTATAGTTTATACTTATTCTTTGACTTTGCAGGATACAGTTCATTCGCGGTTGGGACAAGTTATGTGCTAGGAATAAAAACACCAGATAACTTTAATAAGCCATTTTTAAGTAAAGATATGAAAGAATTTTGGACTAGATGGCATATATCCTTATCAAAATGGTTTGGAGATTATTTATATTCTAGAATTGTATTAAGCTCAATGAGAAAAAAGAGGTTTAAAAGCAGATTCACAGCATCACATGTAGCACAAATAATAACTATGCTTGTTATGGGAATCTGGCATGGACTAAGTTTATTTTATATTATATACGGATTATATCAAGGCGTAGTACTAGTGATTACAGATATACTACAAAGAAAATGGAAGTTTTATAAAAAACATAAAAAAGAAAAGTGGTTTCAATATACACAAATTGCAATTAACTTTAACGTAGCATGCTTTGGGCTATTCCTATTTTCAGGATGGCTTTTTAGATAAAATACACTTAAAATTTAGGAGGATTAAAAATGGAAGATAAAGTTTTAGATATTTTTGAAGAAGTTACAGGAACAGATGAAATAAGAGAGGATTTAGATTTAGATCTATTTGAAGCAGGACTACTAGATTCACTAGGAATAATAGAAGTATTATTAAAAATAGAAGAAGTATTTGGAATAAAACTTCAACCAACAGATTTAGAAAGAAAAGATATGGCTACAGTTAATAATTTAGTGAACTTTTTAGAGGGATTAAAGGTTGGAGTATAGAAACTATAGTAAATAGAATCTAGATATAAAGTTAAAAGGAGATTGATAAAAAATATATTTTTTATCAATCTCCTTTATGATATTATTAGAAATATGTGTTATTTTAAAGAAAACTTATCAACTAATTTAGCAACTACACTATTATAATATATTTAATATTTAAAATTGTATAATTAAATCTAAATTAGTTTTCATTAGGATTAATTATAATTGATTTAACTCCAGCAGAGTTGAGTTCAGATATCTTTTTAGGGTCTGCATCTGAGTCAGTAATTAAATAATCAACATCAGATATTTTACCACTAGAAAAGTTATGATGAATTCCAATTTTGTTGCTTGTAGCAAGTATATATACGGGTCCAGTGCAACGTTTTATCATTTCTTTATTTATTGTAGTTTCTTGTATAACAGAAGTACTTATTCCGTAATCAGGCTTTATTCCTGAAACCCCCATAAAACATTTAGTAGATGTTATGTTTGAAAGTACTTGCATTGCTAAATCCCCAACCATAGAATGCTTTCGACCATAAACCTCTCCACCAGTTAATATTAAATAGATATTAGATGGCAAATTTTTTTCAAGCGCTCTACCATTGTTAGTTACAACTGTAACTCTCTTATCTTCTAAATAATCTAATAGAGAAATGGCAGTGGAACTAGAATTTATAAAAATTGTATCTCCATCATCAACTAAAGAAGCTGCATATTTTGCAATAGACTGTTTTTTTACCTTAACTATGTCAGTTTCATTAGAAACCTCATCTTCTAATATTTTAGCTCCACCGTAATATCTAAGAACTAGCCCCATAGATTCTAATTCTTTAAAGTCTCTTCTTATAGTAATAGGAGCTGTATTAAATAACTCAGATAACTCTTCAGTTTTAGCTTCTTTGTTTTGAGTCAAATAATCAATTATCTTTTGTTGCCTTGGCGAAAGTGAATTATACAATCCCATTATAGATGTCCTCCGATCTTTTAGGTTTTATTTTTAAAATAACATCAGATTTGTATGTTATATACATTGAAATAGTATTATTCTTTATATCATCTAAATAGATTTTAGCATTAATAAGATCATTATCATAGATTTTTAGTAAAGATAAATTGAAAAAATGTAAATATTTCTCACGATTATTTAGCAAGGTAACATTTACTTTTTTAAAGTTCTTTTTAGCTAATACATAATCCTTTTTATAGAGGTTATATATGCCAGAAATTTCATTCCATGATAAAATAGGAGCAATCTTTTCCCTCACATCTTTTCTATCTTTAAACTCCATACATTTATTATAATATTTTTTAACATTTTTACTATCATCAAGGTTTATATAAGATAGAAATAAACTATAGTAATAGATTAATAGTAAGTCATAAGAGGATTTGAAGGGTTTTATTGTAACCTTTTCTAGTAATTCAATTATTTCATTATATTTATTCAAATCACTAAAAGCTAAAAGCTTATAAACTGAAATAGATTTTCTATAGCTTTTAAGTAAATCATACCTCTCTAACTTAGATAAAGTTTCTAAACCACTAATAGGATCACAACTTACTGTAAGTTCATTAATAGCTTTTTTATAAAGCTTATCCAAATATTCATGTAAAAATACAAAACATATCAATATCAATGCAAATAATAAGTAAATAAACTTTAGTTTAATATTAGTAGAAACAACAATTAAATAGATAATATATATAACAAATAATATATAAAATAAATAATCGAAGTACTTTTTATTTTTACTGTTTAAAGAATACCAACTTTTTTTAGCCAATAATACTCCCCCTTTATGAAGTTGTTAAAAAAATCTTATTATAAGAGTATAAAAAAATAAAAACAAACAAATTGAAGTGTAATTATGATTGTTTGTACTTTTATTATAGAACAAAAGAACATAGAAATCAATAAAAATAAAAAAGAATGAAAAGAATATAAAAAAAGTATTGATTTTTATTAAGAAATAGATTATTATAAAAACATAAACAAGACAAACAAAACAAAAGAACAAAAAGAACAAAAATGATAATAAAAATTAATAAAAAGACGAGAAAAAACAATAAAAAGTAATATTTAATTAAAATCAATGAACAAAGAAACAAAACAGCTAAAAAAGAACATAATAAAGAAATAAAATAACAAATTAATAAATTTACAAAGTAAAAAATTAAAGAGTATATATTTTTAGGAGGTATAGCAATGTCACAAGTAGAAAAAATTACAAGAGAATCATGGGTTTTAAATACATTTCCTGAATGGGGAACATGGTTGAACGAAGAAATTCAAGAAGAGAAAGTTGCACCTGGAACTTTTGCTATGTGGTGGTTAGGTTGCACAGGAATCTGGGTTAAAACAGAAGGAAATACAAATATATGTGTAGATTTCTGGTGTGGAACTGGAAAGAAGACTAAAAAGAATCCTTACATAGATCCAGAACATCAAATGGCAAGAATGTGTGGAGGAAAGAAATTACAACCGAATTTAAGAGTTACTCCTTTCGTTCTAGATCCATTTGCAATAAAGGAAATAGATGCTGTAATTTCAACACATGACCACAATGATCATATTGATGTAAACGTTGCTGCAGCAGTTATGCAAAACTGTGATTCATCAGTTCCATTTATAGGACCACAAGCTTGTGTAGATAAATGGGTATCTTGGGGAGTTCCAAAGGAAAGATGTATAGTGGTTAAACCTGGAGATACAGTAAAAGTAAAAGATATAGAATTAGTTGCATTAGAATCATTTGATAGAACAGCATTAATCACAGCTCCACCAAAAGGAAATTTAGTAGGAACAATGCCAATAAATATGGATATAAAAGCTGTTAACTACTTAATTAAAACACCAGGTGGAAACATATATCACTCTGGAGATTCTCATTACTCAAACTACTATGCAAAACATGGAAATGACCACAAAATAGATGTTGCATTAGGATCTTACGGTGAAAATCCAAGAGGTATAACAGATAAGATGACATCTGTAGATATATTAAGAATGGCAGAGTGCTTAAATACTCAAGTAGTAATTCCATTCCACCATGATATATGGTCAAACTTCCAAGCAGATACAAGTGAAATATTAGCATTATATGATATGAAAAAATACAGATTACAATATAAATTTGCTCCATATATTTGGCAAGTTGGAGGTAAATTCGTTTACCCAACAGATAAAAATAACAGAGAATATCATTACCCAAGAGGATTTGATGATTGTTTCTCAGTTGAAATCAATACTCCATACAACTCATTTCTATAAAACTAAATATTTTGCAAGCTAGGTATATATCTAGTTTGCAGAGTAAAAACTAAAGAAGTACATGAAAAAGGGGAGTAATCTATATGTTAAAAGAGCTAATAGATAATAAAAGATATTCATTCCATAAAGAATTTGATAAGTGGGAAGATGCAGTTGAGGCTGCATGTAAACCTCTAATTCAAGAAGGAGTAATTGAAACAAGCTATGTAGATTCAATAATAGAAAATGTAAAAAACTTTGGGCCTTACATAGTTATTGCTCCTAATATATGTATTCCACATGCACAAGAAGGAAAGGGGGTAAATGATACTGCAATTTGTTTCATGAGAACAGAAAAACCTGTTCACTTTGGAGAGACAGCAGAGTATGATGCAAGACTATTCTTTGTATTAGCATCAACAGACAACGAAAAACACATGCAAAATTTAGTAGGACTATGTGAATTAGTAGAAGACCAACAAGTTGTAGAAAAATTACTAAACTCAAATTCAGCACAAGATCTAAAAGCTTTATTAAAAAATTAAAATCAAAGGTTTAAGGGGGATTTTAAATGGATTTTATAGTTTCTATATGGCAATTTTTCCAAATTAATATTTTAACACAACCAGCATTTTTTGTTGGATTTATAGTACTTATTGGTTACTTATTATTAAAGAGACCTATATATGAAGCATTCGCTGGATTTATAAAAGCAACAGTTGGTTACTTAATCTTAAACGTAGCAGCAGGGGGGCTTGTAAACAACTTTAGACCTATATTAGCAGGACTTAAAGATCGTTTCAATTTAACAGCAGCAGTTATTGACCCTTACTTTGGTCAAACAGCAGCACAATCAGCAGTTGAAAGCGTAGGTAGATCATTCTCAATGATGATGCTTGTTCTACTTGTAGCATTTATGTTCAACATAATATTGGTATTATTTAGAAAAGCAACAAAAGTTAGAACAGTATTTATAACAGGACACATAATGGTTCAGCAATCATCAACAGTTTTATGGCTAGTACTTTTCTGTTTCCCACAATTACAAGATACAAAGGTAGTAGTTATGCTAGGATTACTTCTAGGAACATATTGGGCAGTTTCTTCTAATCTTACAGTTGAAGCATGTCAAGAACTTACTGAAGGCGGCGGATTTGCAATAGGACATCAACAAATGTTTGGAGTTTGGTTAACAGATAAAATTGCAGGAAAAGTAGGTAATAAAGAAAAATCTATCGAAGATTTAGAATTACCAGGGTTCTTATCAATATTCAATGATAACGTTGTCGCTACTGGTACATTAATGATACTATTCTTTGGAACAATAATGCTTATATTAGGACCAGATCTATTACATACAATAGATGCAGGATTTAAAGCAGACAGAAGTTTCATTTTCTACATCATAGAAAAATCACTTAACTTTGCAGTTTATTTAAGTATATTACAACTTGGAGTTAGGATGTTCGTATCAGAACTTACTGAATCATTCCAAGGTATATCAAATAAGTTACTTCCAGGTTCAGTACCAGCTGTAGACTGTGCAGCAGTATATGGCTTTGGACATCCAAATGCAGTAACTATAGGATTTATATTTGGAGCGATAGGACAATTCATAGCAATTTTAGGACTAATCGTATTTAAGAGCCCAGTATTAATAATAACAGGTTTCGTACCAGTATTCTTTGATAATGCTACTTTTGCAGTATTTGCAAATAAAAAAGGTGGTTTAAGAGCAGCTATGCTTATACCATTTGCATCAGGAATAATCCAAGTTATAGGTGGAGCTTTTGCAGCATACTACTTCCAATTAGCACAATTTGGAGGATGGCATGGAAACTTCGACTTTGCAACAGTTTGGCCAGTAATTGGTGTATTAATGAACAAATTACAATACGTAGGAGTTGGCATCGCTATAATAGCATTACTAGCTATTCCACAAATTCAATACATGAAGAATAAAAAAGGATACTTCAAATTAGCAGAAAATTACGATGAATATATGGCTGAAAAAGCAGCTGGAGAAATTTAATAATTTATAACTAGTTAAAAATAAGCAAGACCATAACTAAGTAAAGCACTATTTAATAAAAACCTATTAATTAACAACACTCACATTAAAACAATAAATAGCTTAAAATTAGCTAACCACAATATATTATAAACTATAATAATATACTCCTTAACATTTTTGGCACTTTGTTAAAATTGTGGTTAGCTAATATAAATACTAATGGAAACAAATAAAAAATATAAACAATAGAAATAATATAAATAAAGAAAAACATTAAATCGAAAGTAATTAAACTTTATATAAATATTTAAGGATCACAGAAATAAGATATCTAAGCATTAAAAGAAATAAAACTTAAATTAAATAAAATCTATATGAAAGTTTTGGAGGGATTAATATGTTAAAAGTAATAGCAGCATGTGGAAGTGGAATGGGATCAAGTCAAATTATAAAAATGAAAATTGAAAAGATATTTAAAAAATTAAATATTCAAGTTACTATAAAACACTCAAGCGTTGGAGAGGCTAAAACTCAAGCATCAAACTATGATGTAGTATTTTGCTCAGATGCCTTAAAAAGCAACTTTAAGAGAGCGGAGGAAGCCGGAACTATAGTTATAGGACTTAGAAATTTATTGTCAGAACAAGAAATAGAGCAAAAGATTATAGATAATGTAGTTAATAAAAAATAATTTATCTACAAAATAATACAGGGAATAAATAAGTTAATTTATATTAACGATTTTAACATAAGAAGATCTTAAGAATAGTCAGGGGGAGAAATAATGAAATTTGAAAAGAAATTTCTTACAAACTTGCATAGATGTTATGCAACAAGTAGTACTGTAATTGATGGAGAAAGATATATATTACTAGCAACAGAAGGTGAAGGTCCTTGCTATAGTTATAGAGGAGAAGATTTTGAACAGAATATAGTTTGGGATGGTCCAGGTGGAACAATGTCTATGGTATCTGTTCCAGGAAAAAATGGAGATTTTCTAGCTGTACAAAATTTCTTTCCAACTTTTCAATCAGAAAATGCAACTATAGTATGGGCAAAACCTATTGGAGATGACAAATTTGAAGTAAAAACTTTATTTAAAATGCCATATGTTCATAGATTCGATATATTATCAGCTGGAGATAAGCATTATTTTGTAGGAGCCACTTTATGCACAACAAAAGAATTTAAAGATGACTGGAGCAACCCAGGGAAAATATATGTAGCAGAAATTCCAGAAGATTTAAATACTCCTTTCGAATTCAAAATTATAAAAGAAGGATTAACTAAAAATCATGGATATTGCAGAACTACATGGAATGGAAAAATGGCAGGACTTGTAACATCTGAAGAAGGAGTTTTTGTAGTAACGCCACCTCAAAAGCTTGAAGATGAATGGTCAGTAGAACAAATAATTAATAGGCCAACAAGTGATATAGCTGTTGTAGATATTGATGAAGATGGAGAAGACGAGTTAGTTACAATCGAAGACTTCCATGGAGGGAACTTCTTAATAAATAAAAAAATAAATGGTGAATACAAGACGATATACAAATATCCAAAAGAAATGGATTTTGGACATGTAGTATGGGGTGGAAAATTAAGAGGAATCCCAACTATAATTGGTGGATACAGAAGAAATGAAAAAGAATTATTTATTATCCAATGTGATGATAAAGAAAAGCTTACATTTAAAACACAAGTTATTGAAGCGGGGGTAGGACCAAGTAATGTTGCAGTAATAAATGAAGAAGATAGAGATATAATAATTTCTGCAAACAGAGAACTTGGAGAAGCTGCACTTTATTTTGTAACAGAAGAATAGAATAAAGACATCTTATGAGGTATACGAATTAAAAAAGTTCTATACCTTTAAATTTAGGAAAAAATATTATTTTTTATTTAAAAGGAGGAATATTTATGCTAGAAGAACTAAAAAAAGAAGTTTATAAAGCAAATATGCTTTTGCCTAAATATGAATTAATTACATTCACATGGGGAAATGTATCAGCAATAGATAGAGAAAAAGGTTTAATAGTAATAAAACCATCAGGTGTTGAGTATGACGAAATGAGTGCAGAAGATATGGTTGTAGTTGACTTAGATGGAAATGTTGTAGAAGGAAAGTACAAGCCTTCATCAGATACTCCGACACATATAAGACTTTATAAAGAGTTTAAAAATATAGGAGGAGTAGTTCACACACATTCAAGATGGGCAACTATTTTTGCACAAGCTGGAAAGAGTGTTATACCATATGGAACTACTCAAGCAGATTATTTCTATAATGAAGTTCCATGTACTAGAGATATGACTCCTGAAGAAATAGCTAATAACTACGAATACAACACAGGAGAAGTTATAGTAGAAAAATTCAAAAATTTAAACCCAGATTTTATACCAGGAGTGTTAGTTAAAAATCATGGACCATTTACTTGGGGAAAGAATGCAAACGAAGCAGTTCATAATGCAGTAGTTTTAGAAGAAATTGCAATGATGGCATGGAACACTGAAATATTAGGCGGAACTTATATAAAGAAAATGCCTCAAGAGCTTATTGATAAGCACTTTATGAGAAAACATGGTCCTAATGCATATTATGGACAAACTTCTAACTAAAAGCTAAGGAGGTATATATATGAACTTTGAATATACATTAGGTTTATATGAAAAATCAATGCCTAATAATTTAAACTTCAAAGAAAAATTACAATGTGCTAGAGAATGTGGCTTTGATTATATGGAAATAAGCATAGATGAAACTGATGAAAAACTAGCAAGACTTGATATGACAAAAGAAGAAAGATTTGAAATAGTAAAAGATATGTTTAAAGTTGGACTTCCAATAAGAACAATGTGCTTAAGTGGACATAGAAAATATCCTTTAGGAAGTTTAAATGAAGAAACAAGAAATAGAGCCTTAGAAATAATGGAAAAGGCAATAGACCTAGCTTATGATCTTGGAATAAGAGTTATTCAAATAGCTGGCTATGATGTCTATTATGAAGAAAGTAACGAAGAAACAAAAGAATTGTTTATAGAAAATCTAAAAAAATCAGTAGAAATGGCATCAAAAAAAGGAGTAATACTAGCCTTTGAAACTATGGAGACAGATTTCCTAAATACAGTAGAAAAAGCAATGGAATATGTAAATTTAGTAAACTCACCATATCTTCAAGTTTATCCTGATTGTGGCAATGTAACTAATGCTGTGTTAAATACAGAAAAAACAGCTAGTGATGACTTTAAGGTAGGGAGAGGGCATCTAGCTGCAGTACATCTTAAAGAAACAGTTCCAGAAAAGTTTAGAGAAATACCATTTGGAACAGGACATGTAAATTTTGAAGATATAATAGAAACTTCATTAAACCTAGGAGTTAGAAAATTTACAGCAGAATTCTGGTATGTAGGAAATGAAGATTGGAAAGAAGTTATAAAGAACACAAGAAAATTCATGGATATAAAATTCAAAAGAGCTCTAAGTAACAAAGGGGGAAAGTAACTTGAATAAAGACTATTTAATAGAAGTATCTAGAGAAGTAAGAAAAAATATCATTAATATGATTCATAGTGCAAAGTCAGGACATCCAGGTGGATCACTATCTTGTGCAGATATAATGACATACTTATTCTTTGAAGAAATGAACATAGATGCTAGAAATCCAAAGATGATAAATAGAGATAGATTTGTTTTATCTAAAGGTCATGGAGCACCAGCTTTATACAGTGTACTTGGAGAAAAGGGATTCTTTGATAAAAGTGAATTTAGTGGCCTTAGAAAAATAGGAAGACTTCTTCAAGGACATCCAGATTCTAAGCATATACCAGGAGTAGATGTTTCAACAGGATCACTTGGACAAGGTATATCAAATGCAGTTGGAATGGCTTTAGGCTTAAAGCTAAGAAACCAAGAAAGCAAGGTTTATTGTTTGCTAGGAGATGGAGAAATACAAGAAGGTTTAGTATGGGAAGCATCAATGTGTGCAGCTCATTATAAACTAAATAACTTGATAGCTATACTGGACTACAATGGATTACAAATTGATGGTAAAAATGATGATGTAATGACTATTTCTCCAGTAAAAGAAAAGTTTGAAAGCTTTGGCTGGACTGTAATTCCATGTGATGGACATGATTATGATTCTATAGATAAAGCTTTTAAAAAAGTAAATGAAGTAAGTGGACCAGCTATAATTATAGCTAAAACAGTTAAAGGTAAAGGTATAAGCTTTATGGAAAACCAAGCAGGATGGCATGGACAAGCACCTAATGATGAGCAACAACAATTAGCTATAAAAGAGCTAGGTAACTAGGAGGTTAATATGGGAAAAGCAACTAGAGAATCTTATGGAATAGCATTAGCAACTATAGGGAAGTATAACGAAAATATAGTGGTTTTAGATGCTGACCTTTCAAAATCAACAAAAACAAATGTATTCTTAAATGAATTTCCAGATAGATTTTTCAATGTAGGAATAGCAGAACAAAATTTAATGGGAGTAGCAGCAGGATTAGCTAATGTAGGAAAAATACCATTTGCAAGTACTTTTGCTGTATTTGCAACAGGAAGAGCCTTTGAAGTAATAAGAAATTCAATTTGTTATCCAAAGATGAATGTTAAAATAGCAGCAACTCATGCAGGGATAACAGTTGGAGAAGATGGAGGATCTCATCAATCTATAGAAGATATAGCATTAATGACAGCACTACCTAATATGACAGTAATAGTACCAGCTGATGACAAAGAAGCTATGGCAGCAGTAAAAGCAGCAGCAGAAATAAATGGGCCAGTATATTTAAGATTTGGTAGATGTGCGACACCTGATTTATATGATGAAAACTATAAATTTGAAATAGGAAAAGGAACACTTTTAAAAGATGGTAATGATATAACTATTATTGCTACAGGTATGATGGTCTCAAAAGCTTTAGATGCAGCTAAAATCTTAGAAAAAGAAGGAATAAATGCAAGAGTTATAAATATGGCAACTATAAAGCCAATAGATGAAGAAGTAATTATAAAAGCAGCTAAAGAAACAAAAGGAATAATAACAGCTGAAGAACATTCTATTATAGGTGGTCTTGGAGATACAGTAAGTGCGGTAGTTTGTAAGCATTCTCCAACAAGAGTAGAAAAAGTAGGAATAAATGATGTTTTTGGAGAGTCAGGAACTCCAGATGAATTAATGGAAAAATATAAATTGACAGCAGAAGAAATAGCTTCAAGAGCTAAAGTTATATTATAAAATAACCTGTTTAATAAAAAAGTATAAATAACATTATAAATTGCCATAACATAGTTAGAATAGAAATGGAAAAACCTTAGGAGGATTAATATATGAAAATTTTTATAGATACAGCTAATGTTGAAGAAATAAGAAAAGCAAGCAAGTTGGGAGTACTATCAGGAGTTACAACTAATCCATCTTTAATAGCAAAAGAGGGAAGAGATTTAAAAGAAGTAATAGAAGAAATATGTGAGATAGTAGATGGTCCTATAAGTGGAGAAGTTATATCCTTAGAGCATGAAGCTATGATTAATGAAGGAAGAGAATTATCAAAACTTCATAAAAACATAGTAATAAAAATTCCTATGTGTGAAGAAGGATTAAAAGCAGTTAGTGTTTTATCAAAAGAAGGAATAAAAACAAATGTAACATTAATATTCTCTCCATTACAAGCTTTACTTGCAGCAAGAGCAGGTGCATCTTATGTAAGTCCGTTCTTAGGAAGATTAGATGATATAGGAAATCCAGGAATAAATATAGTTAAAGAAATAGCAGAAATGTTTAAAATACATAATATAAATACAGAAATAATATCAGCTAGTGTAAGAAATCCAATGCACGTTTTAGATTGTGCATTAGCAGGATCACACATAGCTACAATTCCATACAATGTAATAATTCAAATGACAAAACATACATTAACAGATATAGGAATAGAAAAATTCTTAAAAGACTACGAAAATATGAATAAGTAAAAAGTTCAGGCTATATCATTTGAGTTGATATAGCCTTTTTTTTATGTAAATTTATCTAATATCCCTTACTGTCCTAAAACAAACTTTTCTATTGCTTTAGCAACACCATCATTATCGTTAGTATCAGTAATGTAGTCAGCAATGTCTTTTACCATTTGAAGACCATTTCCCATAGCAACTCCAATACCTGCAAATTTAAGCATTGAAATATCATTTTCAGAATCACCTATACACATAACTTCTTCTGCATTTATATTAAGAATATCAGCTAAATGTGCAACAGCATTTCCTTTAGATGTAGTTCCAATCATAATTTCAATATTATCAGTACCAGAACTAACAACATGAAGTTTATCACCAAAGGTTTCTTTAAGCTCGTCTTTAGCAGCCCATAGGTTATCTAAATTTTCTCTCTCAATTACAATACCCTTAAGGATTTTCCCATCAAAACTTTCTATAGCGGATATAAAATCACTATTTACAATAAATTTAACTTTCTTATCATCAGGAAGATGCTTGTTCATAATAGTATAAGCATGATCATCAGGAACTTCATCTTCCCTCATAAGAGTATCCCAACTATTAAAGTTAATCTTCAAATTATGCTTTTTAATAATTTTATAAATTTCAATAGCAATTTCTTTAGGAATAGCATTTTCTAAAACAGGAATATCATCATAATTAGTTTTTATATAAGCTCCATTAGAAGTTATAACAGGAGTATTTTCAATTCCAATTAAATTAGAATAATATCTTGCAGATCCAAAAAGTCTGCCAGTAGTAATTGCAATATTAACACCAAGTTTTTTGGCTTGTCTTAATGCTTCTTTGTTTTTCTCACTAATCTCATGGTTACTATTTAGTAAAGTACCATCCATATCAATGCAAATTAATTTGATTTTTTGATTCATAAATAATTTCCTCCAAAAGCCAATTAACAATTACGTATCAATAAGTTACAAATATTTAACTATTGATTATTAGTTGCTAATTGTTAACTGTGAATTATTAATTGTTATATATAGTATAATACATAAAGCTTAAAAATAAAAATTTCAGAGTTAAAAACTTTCATGTCAAAACTTGCGATAATAAATTATAGCCCCTAGAACGTATGTTTGCTATAATTAAAATATAAAGTTTTTGGAGGGGATAATTTATGATAAATTTGATATTAAAAGCTAAACAAGGTGATAAAGAAGCAGCGGAGAAAATACTAAAAGAATTTGAACCATTAGTTTATAAAACATCAATTAGTTACTATATATATGGATATGAATCAGAAGATATAAGGCAAATAGCAAGACTTACAATAATAAAAGCAATAGATAAGTTTAATGTTGATTTAAGCAATTCTTTTCCAGCTTATGTGCAAAAGAGTATTAAAAATCAAATGAATAAAGAAATAGAAAAAGCAAGCAAAAGATATTATGAAAATAAGTTAAACAATTCAATAGCAAACTCAATACAAATAAAAGAAATTATAGATGAAGATGTAAATATATCAGAAGACTATATTAAAAAAGAACTAAATAACAACTTATTCAAAGCTATAGAACAACTTAATTCAGAAGAAAAAGCTTTACTTAACTCAATTTATGTGGAGGGAAATACCCTAAAAGCTTATGCAGAAAATTTAAAGCTTGAATATTATAAGGTAAGATATATGAGAGACAAAGTTATGGAAAAATTAAAGCAGCAATTAGTAATTAATGATTAATTTAGCTCACAGCTTATTTAGTTCACAGTGCACAGTTCACAATTCACAGTTATATTTAGTTCACAGTGCACAGTTCACAATTCGCAGTTATATTTAGTTCACAGTGTACAGTTATATCTAGTTCATAGTGGATACTTCACTATTGAAGATTATTTATAATAAAAAAAGATTGCTTGTGCAATCTTTTTTAGGTTGTAGTACTAACTGTTCTAACTATTGAATTTAATATCTTGCATATTTCTTGACATTGATTAAGTATCTTTTCTCCACTTTGAATATCTATATAATTTTCATCAATTAATAATTCTATCCAATATTCGGTTTCATCTGCTTCTTTTAAAGCTATATTCATTTTCGATAGAAAATCCCTTCTTGACTGACCTCTTAATGCTTCTTTAACATTAGCACCAATACTAGTACCAGAACGTAGTAGTTGTTTAGATAAAACATATTTCTTTTTATTTATAGACAATTCCTTGTATAATCTAATAATATTACGGGCGAAATCATAAGATTTTGTTTTTATTATACTATTACTCATAATAGGGGATCCTCCTAGTGAAGAACTTTTAATTAAATACTTAACAGAAAGTGAAATATTTATTCAGGAAAATCATAAATTTAACTAATAATTAAAGCCAAGATATAAGTTGTCAACTAAATAGGACAGATAACTATTCCACTCACACTACTATAGAACTGTGAACTGTGACTTGTGCACTGCTTAAACTTGTGAACTGTGCCCTGTGAACTGTGAACTGACAAAAGCTTTCAGCTTTTTAAGCGCTCTTTTTTTCAAACAACTGCAATAGTAGTAATCTTTTCCTTTAAGAACAGAGAATTTTGAGAGGTTTGGTTTGCTATTAGAAATATATAAGAATTCAATTATTTCTCTTTCTTCATAGTCAAGTTTTTCTAGGGCTAGGTAAAGTTCTTCATATAAAATATCATTAAGAACTTTTTCTTCAACATTAATGCTTTCATCAACTAAATTTAAGCCTAATTCAAAGTCATTATCATTTTTATTATTTAAACTAATTTCATCATTATACCGTATTTCATTTCTACAAAGATATCTATAGCCATTTTTAATAGCCCACAGAGCATAGGAAGGGAATTTACCTACATCTCTAGTTAAATAAAATTTATCTATGGCATGAAGTAAGTTTAATATTCCAATTTGAACAATATCTTCAAATGACTTATTTTTTAAATAAATTATTTTAGATTCTTTAATTATTAATGGATAATACATTTTTATTATTTCCTCTTTAGCTAAAGAATCATTATTCTTTGCTCTTTTTAATAAATCTTTCATTTCTCTTTCCTCCTTAAATAAAACCTTCATTAATAAATACCCTTAAAGCAAAAGAATTGAGAAAAAAATAAAAAATTTTTAGTTAAAAAAATACAAAATTTACGTTTATTTAGATGGTTGAGATTAATATTACTAAAATAAAAATTAAATAAGAGAAATAAATATGTTTATCAGAATAAATTAATCAAATATTTGACTGATTTATTACATTAAATACATAAAATTACTATTTGTCTGTCAAAAGCTGTAGAAATAAAAGTATAGTTTAATTAAATTTTTGGATTTATAATTAAAATATAATGGATGAAATGAGGGATAAAATGGTATTTGCGAATTTGATTTTTAAGGAGTTAGTTAAAGAAGGAGACTTTAAATCAACAATTTTACTTAAAAAAATAGATGAAGCAGGAAAGCTAAATATAAAAAGATTAGTATTAGCCCCAGCATATTATGATGAAGAAAGTAAAAGCAATATAGAAGAAGTTAATAATATAGTTGAAGAATTAAATTCTTATTTGGAAGCAAAGGGTATAGATTTGACTTTATATTCTGCTAATTTATTAAGAGATAATTATGAAAATTTAAAAGAATATATAAAAGGAAATTTAGGAAGCATAAATAAAACAAATTTTGTTTTGTTAGATGTAGAGGAATGTAGTAAAATAGATGAACTTTTAGAAATCGTTTTTGAATACAAGCTTAGAAATTTAGTCCCTATAATAGTAAGCCCTGAAAAAATAAATGAAATAATAGAAGATAATAAGAAGATAGACAAGCTTATAGATGAAGAATGTTTATTTCAGTTAGATCCTGCAAGCTTAAAGGGTGTATATGGCAAAAAAATTCAAAAAGCTGCAAAAGCATTAGTAAAAAGAAACATATATCAATTTATTGGATTTGAGGAGAAAATAGAAGCTGAGTATATAGATAAGCAAATTGAAGATTTAAGTAAAAAGAGTTTGTTCATTTTAAAGCCAGATGGAGTAAGGTTAAAAAGAATCTTAAAAAGTTCAAAAAAGAAAAAAAGTAGCTTTTTTAGATAAGATATTCAGATATTATCTGAGTATCTTATTTTACACGTAAAATTACGCATAATTATTAATTAAAGAGGAATATTTATACTAAATATAACATTTGTAGAAAATAAATTATAAAATATATATTGTATAAAGCGACAAAGATATACAAAAAATGGTATGAAGTTAAATGAAATTAAAAATAAAATTTAACACAATATATGATTAAATACATAATTTTTCTAAATAACATAATTTGAATTAAAAAAATATAATTAAAACTAAATATATTTTAATAAAATAAAAAATATTTATAAAAAATATTCTAAAAAGAACATAAATTTCTAGAGAAA